>JAGQTE010000307.1 GCA_020439175.1 Acidimicrobiales bacterium
CGCCATGCGACGGGCGATCGACGACGCCACCTCCGCGGTCGTCTGCTTCGAGGCGTCGTAGACCACGCCCAACGGCGGCGCCGCCCCGCCGCCTCCGACGGCGGCGCCGAACCCGGCCGGCAGGACGATCGCCGCGTCGACCTCGCCGCGCTCGACGGCGCCGGCGCCGCCGCGCCCATCGTCGCCCGCCTCGACCGCCACGAACGTGATCGGCGACCCTGCCGTGGCGTCGGGCGCCGTCATGCCGTCGACGATCGACTGCGACAGCCCCGAGCCGTCGGCGTCGACGATGCCGATCGTCGCCGAGAACGAGAACCCGCCGCCGAAGGCGAAGCCGATGATCCCGGCCATCACCAGCGGCGCCACGATCCCCTGGAGCAGCATGCTGCGGTCTCGGAGGCGACGACGCAGCTCGAGGCCGGCGATCACGATCGCGGCGCGCACCGATCCCCCTAGTCCCGTAGCGCCTTGCCGGTGAGATGCAGGAAGACGGCCTCCAGGTCGGGTTCGTGGACCTCGACCGCGCCGACGTCCATGCCGAGCTCGTCGGCGAGCTCGACGAGCGGCGCCAGGGCTCGACGGGCCTCGTCGACCACCAGGTCGGCGGCACCGTCAGCCGTCGAACCGCGCACGGCGAGCCCGCGGGCCGACGCGGCGGCGACGAACCCGGCCACGTCGCCGCTGCCCTCGATCCGCACCCGAGCGTGCTCGCCGAGCCGGGCGACGAGCTCGGCGCGGGTCCCCTCGGCGACCAGACGCCCCTCGTCGATGATGCCGACCCGATCGCAGAGGCGCTCCGCCTCCTCCATGTAGTGCGTCGTGTAGAGCACCGCCAGGCCGGCGCCACCCAGGCGGTCGATGCTCTCGAGGATCTGGTTGCGGCTCTGCGGGTCGACGCCGACCGTGGGCTCGTCCAGCACCAGCAGCTCCGGTTCGTGCAGCAGGCCCACGGCGATGTTCGCTCGGCGCTTCATCCCACCGGAGTAGCTGTCGACATGCTCGTCGGCGCGGTCGGCGAGTCCGACGATGTCGAGCACCTCCGCCACTCGCTGGCGCAGCGGCGCCTTGGCGATGCCCTGCAACTTGCCGAAGAACGTCAGGTTCTCGCGCGCCGACAGGTCGGGGTACAGGGCGATGTCCTGGGGGACGTAGCCGACGGCCGCCTTGGCGTCCACGGCGCCGGGGTGCATCGGCCGACCGGCGACCTCGACGGTGCCGGCATCGGCCGGGGTCAGGCCGCACAGCATCGAGATGGTCGTCGTCTTGCCGGCGCCGTTCGGACCGAGCAGCCCGTACGTCTCCCCACCGGCGATCGTCAGGCTCACGTCGTCGACCGCCGTGCGCTCGCCGAACCGCTTGGTCAGACCGGCGCATCGCAGCACCGGCATCGCTGTGGCAGCCATCGCCGGTCCAACCTACGCGCCGCGTCCGGCTCGGCGAAGGGACGGAGGGCCTCAGGACGGCCCCCGAAGGGCCAGCCCAAACTGAGCACCGCTCGTTTTTGTGGCACACTGCGGCGATGGCAGACACCCCCTGGCTCGGAGACACCTGTTCCCTCGTCGACGCGTTCCGCTCCGGCGAACGCTCACCCGTCGAGGAGCTCGACGCCACGCTCGCCGCCATCGAGGCGTCGGACCGCAACGCCTTCTCGTTCCTCGACCCCGAGGGCGCCCGCGAGCGCGCCGCGGCCGCCGACGTCAGCGCACCGTTCGGCGGCGTGCCGGTGGGCGTGAAGGAGCTCGACAACGTCGAGGGCTGGCCCTGCACCGAGGCGTCGCTCCTGTTCGCCGACCGCGTCGCCACCTACACCGGCACCATGGTCAGCCGCCTCGTCGAGCGCGGCGGCGCCAACCTGATCGGGTTGACCACCGCCTCAGAGTTCGGTGGGCTCAACATCTCGACGACCAAGCTCAACGGCGTCACCGGCAACGCCTGGGACGCCACCCGGACGGCCGGCGGGTCGTCGTCGGGCTCGTCCGCCGCCGTGGCCGCAGGCCAGGTCACCATCGCCACCGCCGGCGACGGCGGCGGCTCGATCCGCATCCCGGCCGCCTTCAACGGCCTCGTCGGCATGAAGGGCACCGCCGGCCGGATCCCGCGGGGACCGCACACGATGATCGCCCCGCTGACCGTCGTCACCGGCTGCGTCGCCCGGTCGGTGCGCGACGTGGCGCGCTGGTACGACGTCACCACCGGCTACGACATGCGCGACCCGTACTCCCTGCCGCGCATCGACGGGTGGGAGCGCGACCTCGGCACGCACCTCGACGACCTGCGGGGCAAACGCCTCGCCATCCTCCCCGACCTGTGCGGCTCGGCCATCGTGCGACCTGCCGTCGCCGACCGGGTGCGCAACGCCGGCGAGCTGCTGGCCAAGGACGTCGGCATGGAGCTGGTCGACGTCTCCGGTGTGACCATCCCCGGCATGGGGCTCGAATGGGCGATGGGCAACCTCGCCGGCCTCGCCGCCGAGCTCGGCGACCTGTGGCCCGACCGCAAGGACGACCTCACCACCGAGATCGCCTTCGGCGTCCAGATGGCCAAAGAGCTGTACAACCTCGACATGGCCGGCGCCGCCGAGATCAAGCGGATGCAGTGCAACGAGGCCCTGGCGGCGATCTTCGACCAGGCCGACATCGTCGTGTGCGCCACCAACCCCGACGTCGCCTTCCCCTCGTTCGTCAGCGTGAACACCCGGGTCGGCGACGTCACGGTCGGCCTCGAGAACAACCTGGCGCTGACCGGTCCCGCCAACCTGGTCGGCATCCCGTCCTGCTCGGTGCCGATCGGGACGCTCCCCTACGTCGACGCCGACGGCTCGCTGTCGACGACGGAGCTGCCCGTGGGCATGCAGATCATGGGTCGCCACCACGCCGACCAGCTGGTGCTCGACCTCGCCGCCGTCATCGAGCGCGAGCGGCCCTGGCCGTTGGTGGCGCCGGGCGCTCCGGCCTGATCAACCCGGCTTCGGACCACTGCCGGGCTTCGGCCCGTCACCAGGCTTCGGCTTCGGCGCATCACCAGGCTTCGGGCCGTCACCAGGCTTCGGCTTCGGCGCATCACCAGGCTTCGGTGTGGCGGGCTTCGCCGCTTCGGGTGATGCGCCCGCGGGCTTGGCCCCTGGCTGGACCTTCGACAGCGGCATCGGCGGCGGTGTGGTCTTGGCCGCATCCGGCTTGGCGCCCTTGGCCGCATCCGGCTTGGCGCCCTTGGCCGCATCCGGCTTGGCGTCCTTCGCCGCACCCGGCTTGGCGTCCTTGGCCGCATCCGGCTTGGCGTCCTTCGCCGCACCCGGCTTCGCGTCCTTCGCCGCACCCGGCTTGGCGTCCTTCGCCGCATCCGGCTTCGCGTCCTTGGCCGTAGGCGGCGTCGAGCCGGCAGCCTCGGGCGGCAGCTGGTCGCCCTCGAGCACGAACTCGGCCCACTTGTCGTCGTCGGACAGCTGCGCCGCGGCGAACGCCGCGGCCGCCTCCGCCGCGGCGTCGTCCTCGGCTCGGCGTTGCTCGGAGTTGCAGTCGTCGAGCGCCTTGCGGGCGTCGGTGACCCGCTGCTCGAGCTGGCGCTCCCGCTCGGCGAAGCGACCGAGGTCGGTCGTCGCCTGCAGCTTCTCGGCCTCGGCCTCGGCCAGCTCGGCTCGCGCCCGGTCGAGACCGCCGGCCGGATCATCGCTCGACGTCTGCGCCGCAGCGGCAGCTTCGCCGAGCACGGCGCGCACCGCGTCCTCCTCGCCGAGCGCCTCCCAGCGCATGCGCAGCTCGGCGGCGGTGATCTCCTTGCGCCCGAACGCCCGCAGCGCGGCGCGGCCCTCCTCGGTCTGCAGGTTGAGCTGCTCGAGGGTGAACTGGCCGGTCGGCGCCGACGGCACGGCGGGCTTGGTGTCGCCTCGCTCCATCGCCCGCTCCGCCGCGGTCACGCTGACCTTGGCACGCTCGACCCGACGCGACGACTCCTCCTGACGGCGCCGGGCCGACGCGATCTGCTCGCGCACCTGCACCAACGCCGACTCGGCACCGGCCAACTCGATCTCCATCGCCGCGCACGGCCCGACCGCCTCGGTCATCGTGTAGTCGCTGGCGAGGTCGGCGAACCCGGCCTCGGCCGACGTGCGATTGCGCCGGCCGACCTGCACCGCCACGGTGATGGCGAAGCCGACCAGCACGATGAACACGAAGCCGATCAGCAGCGGTCCAGCGACGGAGGTGCCGTCCCCGGAGGACTCGGCACCGGTCGGCACCGTCGAGCCGGCCGTCCGCTCGGTCGTCGTCGAACCACCGGCGGGACTCGACGACGGCGGCACCCCGCCGATCGGCAGCGACCCGCCGGGCACGACCGCCACGCCGACGACCGAGCTCTCCGGGAACGTCACCGGGGCCAGCGCGGCCACCGCCTGCTGGTCGAGGACCTGCACCGACGACAACGTGGCGACGGCGAGCAGGTAGGGCTCGCGGGCGGGCGCCACCGGATCGACCGCCAGGCCGGCGGGCTTGGGTGCCGTGGTGAACTCGCTGACGGCGCCGGCGGTGTCGATGGCCACCACCCGGTCGCTCTGGTACTCGGACACGTAGATGGGACCGTCCGGCACGCCGGTGATGCCGAACGGGCCACTGATGCCCGAGGCGAACGTCGTGCGCTCGCCCGACGACGGATCGACCCGCACGACGGACGACGACCCGACCTCGGTGACGTAGATCTCGTCGCCGCGGACGTACACGCCGGTGGGCTGATCGAGGTCGGCGGTGATGATCTCGGGCGTGCGGTCGGTGCTCTCGAGGTCGAAGCGACCGAGGGTGCCCTGCATGTAGGACACGACGTAGATGGTCTGGCCGTCCTCGGCGACGGCGAGCGCCTCGGGCTCGGCGAAGTCGGCCACCTTGATCTTGCTGGTGCCGTACACCGGACCGAAGGCGACGATGCGGTCGGCCTTGTTCTCGGCCACGAGGACGGTCTGGTCGCTCAGCACGACGACGCCGCGGGGCGTCTCGAGCCCGGAGATCAGCTCCCGGGCGCTGCCCGAGCCGTTGATGGCCAGGACCTTGCCCTGGGTCGCTTGGGTCACCACGATCTCGCCGGGCTGCAGGCTCTCGGCAGCGTTCTGCGCCCGCGCCACCGGGCCGAAGCCGACCACGGCCACCACCACGCCGAGCAGCGCGGCGAGCAGCACGACCAAGTTGCGGGAGCCCCGGCGGGTGGCTGTAGCGATGACCATCACCTCGTCTCGAACGTCCGCGCGCACAACGGTGCACCCACGGATGACCGGACCAGGAGGCGGTCGGCACGCCCGACACACCCGATCTCCCCCTGTCCGGCCGTCAATCCTGTCATACCCGTTGTGCACCATTGGCTCATGGACGAACAGCTCCCCCTCATCGACGGCCCCGGCGCTGGGGCCGACACCGGCGCCCCGGTGGCCTGGCACCTCGCCGATGACGTCCGCCGCCGCGGGCTCGACGGGGTCTCCCAGGCCCGCCGAGCGCTCGAAGCTGCCCGCCGACGGCGACTGGGCGCCGTCGGCGACGCTCCGGCACCCGATCGGCAGGCCGCGTGAGCAGATCCCTGACACGTACGTCAGGAATTTGCCGTCCGGGCCGTACCCCCTAGGCTCTGCGCATGCGTGATGTTGTGATCGTCGAAGCCGTGCGCTCGCCGATCGGACGTCGTGGGGGCGGTCTGTCCACCATCCACTCGGCCGATCTGCTCGCCACGGTCCTCAAAGAGCTCATGGACCGCTCGGGCGTCGACCCGAACGAGGTCGGCCAGGTGGTCGGCGGCTGCGTCAGCCAGGTGGGCATGCAGGCCTTCAACGTGGCCCGCACGGCGTGGCTCACCGCCGGGCTGCCCGTCTCGGCACCCGCCACCACGGTCGACTCGCAGTGCGGGTCGTCGCAGCAGGCCACCAACATGGCCACCACGTTGATCCAGGCCGGCGTCGTCGACGTCGCCGTCGCCTGTGGCGTCGAGGACATGAGCCAGGTCCCGATGGGCTCGAGCCTCGCCCGGGGCCTCGATCTCGGCAAGGCCGTCCCGAAGAGCTACTTCGCCAACTACGAGTTCACCTCGCAGTTCGAGGCGGCCGAGCGCATCGCCGACAAGTGGGGCATCAGCCGCACCGACACCGACGAGCTCGGCGTCCGGTCGCAGGCGCTGGCCAAGCAGGCGTGGGACGAGGGCCGGTTCGAGACCCAGATCGTGCCGATCGACGCCCCCGACCTCGACGACGAGGGCAAGCCCACGGGCACGACGCACCGTGTCGAGCGGGACGAGGGCCTGCGCGACACCACGATGGAGTCGCTCGCCGCCCTCAAGCCCGTCGCCCGGCCCGACGGTGTCCACACCGCCGGCACCTCGTCGCAGATCTCCGACGGCGCCGGCGCCGTGATGTTGATGGCGCGTGACAAGGCCGAGGCCCTCGGCATCACGCCCAAGGCCCGCATCGTCGACACGTGCCTCGTCGGCGTCGATCCCGTGCTCATGCTGCACGGCCCGATCGAGGCGACGCACCACCTGCTCGAGCGCAACAACATGGCCATCTCCGACATCGACGTGGTCGAGATCAACGAGGCGTTCGCCTCGGTCGTGCTGTCGTGGGCCAAGGAGCTCCAGCCCGACTGGGACATCGTGAACCCCAACGGCGGCGCCATCGCCATCGGCCACCCGCTCGGCGGCTCCGGCGCCATCTTGCTGACCAAGGCCGTGCACGAGCTGCACCGCGCCGACAAGACCAACGCCCTCATCACCATGTGCTGCGGCGGCGGGCTCGGCACGGGCACCATCATCGAGCGCGTCTGAGCGCACGGCGCGCCTGCGGGCGCGTCCGCATCTTCGGGGCCCGGGCGGAACTCGCCCGGGCCCTGTCACATCCCGGCGGCACCATGGGCCGATGCCCCACGTCGCCGCCGTCGCCACCGTCGCCGCATCGCTGGTCGCCGTCACGGCGGCCACCGGGTGCGCCCCACCCGACCCCACGGCCCCCGGCAGCTCGCTCGCGCCCGTCGGCACCGTGCACACCGCTGTCGTCGTCGCTCCTGTCGACGGGGACACCGTGCGGGTGCGCCTCGGCGGCAGCGACGAGACGGTGCGGCTCATCGGCATCGACACGCCCGAGACCAAGCGACCCGGCACGCCGGTCGAGTGCTACGGACCCGAGGCGGCGGCGCGCCTCGACGCCCTGGCGCCGCCGGGCACCGTCGTGCTGGTCGAGGCCGACGCCGAGCCGCGCGACCGCTACGGCCGCACCCTGGCGCACCTGCACCGCGCCGCGGACGGCACCTACCTCAACGAGGCGATGGTCGCCGAAGGGTTCGCCGCGCCGCTGCGCATCGAGCCGAACGTGGCGCACGCCGAGCGCCTCGCCGAGGCGGCGGACGCGGCGCGCGCCGGCGGCGTCGGCCTGTGGTCTGCGTGCGGTGGACCCCATGAGCTGGTGCGCTGAGCGCGGGTAGCCTGCGCTCTCGTGGCCACCGACACCGGGACGACCCTCGCCGAGCGCCTCGGCTACGGGCCGGACGAGCGACTCCTCATCATCAACTGCGACGACCTCGGCTCGAGCCAGTCGGCGAACGAGGGCTGCTACCAGAGCCTGCGCGAGGGCGTGGCGACGTCGGCCACCCTGATGGTGCCATGCCCGTGGGCCCGCCACGCCGCCCAGCAGTACCTCGGCGAACCCATCGGGGTGCACCTCACCCTCAACTGCGAGTACGACCTGTACCGCTGGGGCCCCATCACCCGGGCGCCGTCGCTGCTCGACGGCGACGGCGGCCTGCCCCGCACCGTCGAGGACGCCTGGGAGCACGCCGACGTCGACGAGGTGCGGCGCGAGTGCCGCAGCCAGCTCGAGCGGGCGATCCTGTGGGGCTTCGACATCACCCACCTCGACTCGCACATGGGCACCCTGCAGCTGCGGCCCGAGTTCTTCGACGTCTACCTCGAGCTGGCCGTCGACTTCGCCTTGCCGCTGCGCCTGTCCGGCGCCTCGTCCGAGCGCTACATCGGCTTCCCGGCTCGCGCGCTGGCGGCCGACGAGGGGGTCGTGTTCCCCGACCACCTCGTCGTCCCACCGACCGGGCAGGGCAGCCGCCGCAGCATCGAGAAGCTGCTGTTCGAGCTGCGCCCCGGGGTGACCGAGGTGTTCGCCCATCCCGCCATCGACACCCCCGAGCTGCGGGCGTTCGCGCCGGACTGGTCGCTGCGGGTCGACGACCACCACTTCCTCACCCACGACTCGGGGCTGCGCAAGCTCATCGACCGGGCCGGCGTCACGCTCATCTCCTACCGGGAGCTGCGCGACGCCATGCGGGCCGGCTGACGTCGGGCTTCCCACAGCCCACGACGGCTACCGCTCGCCCACCGGTCGGGTCAGCAAGGTGAACGTGCGGCTGCGGACACCGCCGAGCGAGGCGTAGAACGCCTCAGGCCCGATCCAGCACACCTCGACCGAACGCAGGCCCGCCACCTGCAGGTCGCGACAGACCGCGCCGACGAGCGCGCCGCCGATGCCCCGGCCCTGGGCCTCCGGATCGGTCCCGACCGGGCCCAGCCACCCGAAGCGGTTGACGGAGTGGCAGCAGAACCCGAGCGCCGCTGCGCCCGGAGCACCGTCGCCGTCGAAAGCGCCGACGCAGCACCCGTGCTCGATGCCACGGTCGAGCTCGGCGAGCCAGTGCGGCCACTGCGAGCGCACGAGGACCCGGACCGCCTCGGCATCGCCGTCGTCGAGCACATGGCGGATCGCCACGCCGTCGGGCGTGGGCGCGCGCGCCCCTGCCGGCAGCGCCATGTTCTGCGCCTCGCCGTCGACCGTGAACCCGCTGGCGCGGGCGAACGCCGCCGCGCCGACCCACAGCGTGTCGACGCCCGGCCACAGGTAGTAGGGCGCCGCTCCGGCCAGACGGAGCCGGTGCGCCCCACAGCTCGCCGCCCACCGATCGGCGGCGGCGAGCAACGTCTGCCCGATGCCGGCCCGACGGCGGTCGGGATGCACGGCCAACAGCTGCACGAACGCCTCGGTGCCCGAGAACCCGGGCCGGGTGGTGAGCGCCACCGCGCCGGCACCGTCCGCGGTGGCCAGCACGACGCTGCGCCCGTCGGCCTCGGGCCAGGTGCCGTCGAAGCACACCGACGCCAGGTCGTCGTCGAGCAGCGCCTCACCCGGCAGGGCCAGCCGGGCCAGCTCGCCCAGGCGCGCCACATCGGCTCGGCTCCACTCGACCACCGCCCCGTCGGGTCCCGGCGCTGCCACGGCGGCGACCGTACCGCTCGCGTCACCTCCCCCGACCGACCTCCCGTGCGAGACTCCTGGCCGTGCGCCCCGCCGACCCGTCCCGCCACCGACGCCGCGCCCGCCGAGGCGTCGTGGCGGTGCTGATGGCGACGGTCGCCGCCGGGCTCACCAGCTGCGGCGAGCGCACGGCGACCGAGCCGGGCATCCCGACCTTCGACACCACGCCGAACGTGGTGCTGGTCGTCGACGACGACGGGCTGCGCTTCACCGGCGGCGACGGCTCGGTGTCCACCGATCCGGCGCGCTGGAGCACCGGCACGCTGCTGGCGGTGCGCAACGACGGCGACGAGCCGCACCGGGTCCAGGGCGGCACCCGGTTCGACACCGGCGTGCTGGAGCCGGGCGAGCAGACGCTCGTGCTGTTCGACGAGGCGCTCACCGCACCGACGACGATCACGGTCACCGACGACGACGACCCGTCGCGCGCCGTCACGTTCGAGCTCGTGCCCGGACCCCGCCCGTAGCCGGGCCACTCGGGCCGCTTCTGCGATGCCGGGGATGCCGGCGACTCAGGCGATGCCGGCGAACAGGTCGTCCTCGGGCATCGCGGTCTCGACCCGGCTGCGGGCCAGCACGTAGTCGTCGAACGGGTGCACCCCGGCGGCGACGTCGTCGGGGAGGCCGAACCAGAACGGGCTGTCGGGATCGACCTGGGTGGCGTGCGCCAGCAACGCCCGCTTGCGCACCAGGTAGTGCTCGCCGACGGCGACGCTCGTCGTGATGCGCTCGTCCTGCCACGGCCGGGCGAACCACTCCTCGGTGAACGGCGACTCGAGCCCGAGGTCGAGCATCGCCTGATGGATCTGCTCCAGGCGGGTCTTGGACCACACCGTGTAGTAGAGCTTCGAGGGCGTCCACGGCTCGCCCAGGTCGGGGCGATGCGTCGCGTCGCCGGCCAGGTCGAACGCCGGCAGCGAGATGTCGTGCACACGCAGGTGGTCGGGGTGCGGGTAGCCGGACTGCTCGTCGTTGTAGGTGACGATCACCTGGGGGCGCTCCCGGCGGATCACCTCGACCAGCCGGTCGACCGCCTCGTCGAACGGGGCGTTGGCGAAGTTGGCGGGGTCGGCGTTGGCCTCGCTGTCGGGCATGCCCGAGTCGCGGTAGCCCAGCAGCACGACCTCGTCGTAGCCGATGATCGCCGCCGCCTCGGCCAGCTCGGCCCGCCGCACCGCCGCCAGGTCGGCACGCACCTCCGGGCGGTCCATCGCCGGGTTCAAGATGTCGCCGGCCTCGCCGCCGGTGCAGGTGACGAGCACGCACCGCACGCCCGCGGCGTGGTAGCGGGCGACCGTGCCCGCCCCCTTCGACGCCTCGTCGTCGGGGTGGGCATGGACGGTGAGCAGGCAGCGCCGGGCGCCGCTCATGCCGACGCGTCCACCCGGTTCGGGTCCCACTCGCGCAACGCCACCGGACCGTCAAGCGGTTCGAGCACGTGCTCGCCCGTCTCCTCGTCGGCACGCCACCGCCAGCCGAGGATCTCGGCCAGCAGCGGGCGGCCCTCGTCGGGCCCGACGGCGATCAGCTGGTCGTCGGGCCGCAGCTGCACGCCGCCGCGCGGGCGGTAGAAGTAGCGCCCGCCGCGCCGCACCGCCAACACCGGGAAGCCCGGCTCGAGGTTGAGCCGCAGCTTCGACAGCGCGGCGCCGTCGGCGCGCGACCCCGCCGCCACCGGGATGCGGGTGACGACCTCGTCGGACTCACCGAGGGCGATCGACAGGATCGGGTGGACCGCCTCGCCCTGCTCGATCAGCCACACCATCTGCTGGGCGGCGTCGCCCATGTCCTCGGCGGCCTGGGACAGGTGCAGCAGCCCGCGCAGCGGCGACGGGTCGAGGTCGGCGGCGCCCGCGCGCAGCACCCACAGCTCGAGGCGGTCCTTCATCTCGTCGAGACGGTCCTCGAGGTGACGCACCTCGGCGGCGAGGCCGGCGTCACGGAACACGAGCGCCGAGTACGCCAGGCCGACGGCGACCTCGGAGATGTTCTTCATCTCCACCAGCACGTCGACCGCACGGTCGAGGTCCGACAGGGTGCCGTCCTCGGGCGGGACCGGCGGCTCCCACAGCGGCGCCGCCGCCAGCTCGCGCACCCGAAAGATGCCCGCCGGTGCCCCTTCCAGGAACAGCACGTCCCCGGGCAGCAGGATCAGGTCACCCTCGACGTCGGTGATCCAGTCGCGATCGCGCCGCACCGCCATCACCCGCATGCCCGTCGCCGTCGGCAGCTCGAGCGCGCTGAGCGGACGGTGGGCCAGGTGCGACCCGTCGCGCACCAGCACGCGATGCGAGACCTCCTCGGCGCTCGACAGGTCGGCGACCAGCTCGCGCGGGATGCCGAGGCGGTGGGTGACGATGCGGGCGATGTCGACGGCGTCGCCGGCGATGCGCTCGATCGACGAGATCACCTGCAGCACCGAGCTCATGGCGTCGGCCTCGCGGGGGCTGCGGGCGGCGAGGATGCACACCGCACGCATGTCGTGCACGAGATCGAGGATCTGCTCCTCGAGCTCGGAGACCTCCTCGGCCATGTCCGGGTCGCCGAAGTAGAGCGCGGCGTAGGCCAGGTCGACCATCAGCTCGGAGGTGTCCTTGGCCTCCGCCAGCATGGACCTGAGGTTGCGGGGTCGGTCTTCCATCGACATCGTCGGCACCCGGGACGTGGGTCCGGGATGCGGTCCGGGGAGTGTACCCCGGTCCGTCCGGCGCGCTGCCGGCCGGTAACCTCCGGACGCCATGTCTGCCCCGCGCCCCACCGTCCCCCACGATCGCCGTCGACGATCGAGCCGGCGCGTACGCCACGCCTGGGGCGCCCTCGCCGTCGGCACCGCGGCGCTGGTCGCCGCCGGTGCGTGCGGCTCCAGCGGACGCGACATGCGCCCGCCCGCCGAAGGCGCCACCGCCCAGACGCGCACACCCGACCCGACGACGGCGACCTCGGCGCCGAGCACGGTCGGCGGTTCGGTCGTGGCATCGATCACGCTGCCGCCGAGCCTGCCCACCGAGACGATGGCGCTGTCCTCGCCGGACTGGACCTCGGGTCAGCCGCTGCCGATCGACTTCGCCTGCGGGTCCACCACGCCGCCGACGATCCAGTGGAGTGAGGCGCCCGAGGGGGCGACCGAGCTCGTGGTGTTCGCCTCGGACCTCGACGCCGGCGAGGTGCTGTGGTTCGTCACCGGCATCCCCGCCGCCGTCACCGAGCTGGACCCGACGGCCATGCCGCCGGGCGCCACCGCCCGGGTGAACGACAAGGGGACCGCCGGGTGGGACGGCCCCTGCCCCACCGACCGCAACCACACGGTGCTGTTCGAGCTGGCCGCGCTGCCGCGCACCGTCACCGAGGGCTACCCGACCGGTGCCGCCGCCCGCCAGGCGCTGCTGCCGGACGCCGTGGCCTACGGCAGCTTCTCGGCGCCGGTCGGCACGACCAGCGACTGACCGGGCACGCTCACCACGACGGCGGCGTCTCGAGGGCCGGCACGACCCAGTGCTTGTGCAGCACTCCGGGGCGGCGCCACCCGTCGATGCGGTCCGCTGACCACGACGCCGCCGGCGCCTCGACGAGGGCGCACAACCCGATCAGCGCCCGGTCGTAGTTGACCCGCCAGCCGGCGAAGTCGCGCCACGCCTGCTCGCGGTCCTCCACGACCGGCAGGCCGATGGCGGTCAGCTCGTCGAGGAGCAGATCGAACTCCTGGCGGTGCACGGAGATCGGCGCGTTCGGCGCCGGGTCGGTGTCGACGGGGATGCCCTGGAACTGGGCGATCGAGCGCAGGGCCAAGAAGCCGGCGCGCATCGTGATCGCCGCCTGTGCCGACTGGTCGATCGCCAGGACCGACGTGGCGATGGCGGCGGCGTCGAGGACGGCGCCGGCGGCGGTCGTCCAGTTGCTGCCGAGGCGGCGCGAGCGGAAGAACTGCAGGGCCGGGTGCGACGTGTGCGACTCCTCCAGCTCGACGAACCACTGCTCCCACGACTCCCACATCGGGTCGAGCGCATCGAGCCAGCCGACGCGCTGCATGCGCGTGAACAGCTCCAGCGCCGTAGGCGGGCTCCCGGCGCGCACGTCGAGCTTCACCACCTCGGCCTCGCGGGCGGAGTACAGGCTGTACAGCGTGGGCAGGTAGCTGATCATCAGCGCCACGATGCCGAGCCCGATCACCGCCTCGGCGAAGGCCAGCAGGAACCCGGCCGGCGTCTCCGGCGCGCGCATGCCGAGCGTGGTGATCGACGAGCCCGACAGGTAGATCGACTCCGACCAGGTCCGCTCGCCGTCGGCGGCCCAGAACAGGAACACGAACCCGGCGATGACGCCGAGCACCCACATGAGCACCAGCGTGAGCAGCGCCGCCGGGGCGTAGCGGGCCAGCGTCTGCTCGCGCCCTTCGACGTCGCCACGCACCCGTGCCAGCGCGTCGAACGGCACGCGCACCACGGCGAAGGTCAGCCGGGTCAGCGCGGGCTGCTCGCCGCGCGGCACGACGACCGTGCGCACCGCCGACCGCAGCACCGCCTGGACGATGACCGCACCGACGGCGAACACCGCCAGGCGCGCCACGAGCACGGGTGCGACCGTCGCTCAGTCGGTGGCCGCGTCGGCCGACGGCTCGTCGTCAGCCGCCGGCGCGTCCTCGGCCGGTGCGTCCTCCGCCACCGCTGCCTCCTCGGCCGGAGGTGCGTCCTCGGCAGGCGGTGCGTCCTCGGCCACCGCGGCCTCTTCGGCCGGCGCATCCTCCGCTGGGGCATCCTCGGCCGGCGCCTTGCCCGTGCGGGCGGCCTCGACGGCGGCGAGGGCGTCCTTGTACGCCTGCTCGGCGGCAGCCTTGTCCTCCTTGGAGGCGTTCGGGTCGTCGGCGAGCTTGCGCACGGCGGCGGCTGCCTGGTCCTTGGCGGCCTCGGCCTTGGCCACGGCGCGGTCGACCTCCTCGAGCGCCTTCTGCGCGATGCGATAGGTGTTGAACTTCACCAGCTCGCTGCGGGTGGCGTCGTCGAGGGGGAACCCGCCCTCGGGGACGGTGGCCGGCCCGGTGATCTTCGGGGGCGACTGGGGACGGCGGGGCGGCCCGCCGCGGCGGCGCGGTCCTGCGTTCATGCGGCCTCCTCGGCAGCGGGGGGATCGGGCCGCCAGAACACGACCAGCAGCATGATGGCGCCGCCGAGACCGGCGACGACCGTGATGGCGAACGGCACCAGCCCGGAGGTGTCGAGACCGATGACCTTGTCGAGGGACCACTCGCCCGGGCCGATGGCGCCGAGCGCGAGGCCGGCGGCCATCAGGTTGAGCACGTACTCGTAGCCCTCGCCGGGCCGGAAGATGAAGAAGCCGTTGGGTCGGTGGTTGATCCAGAAGGCGACGAACATCACGCCGACGACGCCGGCGGCAGCCAGGGGGTTCGCCAGGCCGACGATGAGCATGACGCCACAGGCCAGCTCCATGATCGACGCCAACCAGGCGTGGAGCTTGCCCGGCTTCATGCCCAGGCTCGCGAACCAGCCGGCGGTGCCCTCGATCTTGCCGCCGCCCCAGATGTGGTTGTAGCCGTGGGCGATCATCGTCACGCCCACCATCACCCGCAGGATCAGCGTGCCGAGATCGATACCGGTCGCGTCGAGCACCGTTGGTTCCTCCCGTTCCGGGCGGTCAGCCTAGGGGGCGGCCGCAGCGACCGACGAGCCCACGGTCCACGATCGTGGCGCGTTCGTCGTGATCAGCCGGCGGTGAACACACCGATCGAGGGGACGCCGGCATCGGCCTCGACGTCCGACGGCGTCATGGCGGCCACCTGCACCATCCCCGGTCGGGCCGCCATGGCGGCGATGGCGTCGCCACCGGCGACGACGAGCAGGTCGCGGGCGGCGCCGTCCGCACCCGCCGTGGCGCGACCCGGCAGCAGGACGTCCGCCTGGTCGTCGCTCACGACGATCGGCACGCCCGCCCGATCGAGCCCGGCGAGCAGGCCGGTGGCGACCACGCCGGCGCCGAGGTCGACCACGCGCACCGACGCCGCCGGGTGGTCGGCCAGCCAGGCCGCCGTCTGGTCGACGACGGCGCCCGTCGGCGCGCTGAAGGCCCACTGCGGCGGCGTCGCCGTCCCGCCCGAACCGATCGCCGGCAGGGCCAGCGCCACGGCGACCGCCAGCGTTCCGGCGCCGAGGACGCGCCACGTCGTCGGCGCCGGCCGCCACGCCACACGGTCGAGCACGACGCTTGCCGCACCCCACCCCACCATCAGCGCAACGAAGGCGCCGACGGGCCACGTGGCGCGGGTCAACCAGTCGAAGGCGAAGCCGCGGATGGCGGCGGTACCCACGGTCACCGCCACGAGCGCCGTGGCCGCCAGGAGCTGGGCGGCGAGCACGTCGATCCGGCGGCGGCCCAGCCACCCGACGACGGCGAGCGCCGCCAGGGGGACGGCGAGCAGCCACCACGGCTCGGTGGCGACCGCCACGCGCCACGCCTCGACCGGACCGACGAGCCAGCGCGGTCCGACGACGACGTCTCGCACCACCAACCGGGCGGCGGCCTCGACGCCGACGGTCGTGTCGAGGCCCGCGGCGGCATCGGCCGTGTCGTCGCCCGCGCCGCCGACGGCGAACGCCACCACCTCGCCCAGGTTGCCGCGCTCGCCCGTCACCTGCTGCAGCACCGGCGGCAGCCACAGGACCACCACGGCGCACCACAGCCCGATCAACCACCCCGGATGCCAGCGCCGACGGAGCTCGGCGCTGTCGCGCCTGCCACGCCACACGGCGACGACGCCGGCGACGGCACCCGTCGCGAGGACGACCGGGGCGAAGGCGACGTGCGACTGCACGGCCAGCGAGCCGACGACGACGGCCGCCACCGTGCCGCGCGGCGAGCCGAGCGCGCCGTCCCACACGGCCAGCAGGAACCACAGCAGCGCCACGATCGGCACGAACGGGTTCCACGGGTCGACCAGGAACCCGGTGCCGAGCGAGCGCAGCAGCGCCGCCACGACGAGCGTCGTCAGACCGCCCAGCAGCGCGCCGCCGCGCCGCCAGGCGGTGAGCACCGCACCGGCGGCCGCGATGCCGTGCGCGACGGCTGCGGCCGCCAGCAACGCCGACGGCGAGCCCCCGAGCAGCCGGGTCGGCACGGCGAGCAGGTACCACATGCCGGGGCCGGGGTGGTTCCAGCCGAACCGGCTGTAGGCACCGATCAGGGGCGTGGCCGCCGTGCCCACGCCGCGCACCTCGACGTCGATGAGCGCCCAGTCCGCCACCGGCGTCCAGTCGGTGCGCAGCGCCACGATCACCGCCACGACGATGGGCACCTCCACCGCCGCCACGCAGGCCCACCGCCACGTTTGTGTGGTGCTCACCCGGGCATGCGCGGCTGGGCACCACACGATCGCGGGCGTCGGTGCACGTCAGGCCTGGAGCTCGTCAGGCCGGGAGCTCGGACCGGCCGTCGGTCGCCCACCAGCTGGCGGTGAGCTTGAGGCCGGGCACGCTGGCGCGCGGCAGCGTCTCCTCGTAGATGCGCCGGTATCCCGTGCGGTGGATGCGCCACCCGTCCGGCGTCCGCACGTACTCGTCGGTGTAGTAGGCCGAGCCGCGGATCGTCAGCTCCCAGTCGGTGAGGATCACCACGTCGTCGAGCGCCCACACACCGGTCGCCGTGTCGGCGCCGGTGACGTCGATCTCGGGGTGGTGGCAGCGGTGGCTCGAGTGGAACGTCTCGGCGCCCATCGAGTCGCGCAGGAAGGCGATGATGGCGTCGCGCCCGTCGTAGTGGTACGCCCCGCCGCTGTAGGACGCCACGCAGTCGGGCGTCAGCACGTCGACCAGGTCGTCGAAGCGCTTCAGGTCGATGCAGCGCAGGTAGCGGTACTTGAGGCGCTTGAGCTCCTCGAGGTCGACGAGGTCGTCGGCCGTGAGCGGACGGGCAGCGGGTGTGTCGGCCATCGCCGCATCGTAGGTGCGTGCCGCTCCGCACCGGTCGAGTCGCTAACCAGGCAGCTCCCACAGCGCGGCGACCGGAACGGCGAGCAGGTTCTCGCCGAAGGGCACCGTCTGCTGACCGCGATAGAGGACGACCCCGCCGACGAACTGATCGCCGAGCCGGTCTCGCATGAGTCGAAGCCCCTTGAAGTCGCTGCCTGCCACGCTCCGAGCGGCCTTGACTTCGATGCCAGCAACGCGACCGTCCCTCGCCTCGAGGACAAGGTCGACTTCAGTGCCCCCTCGGTCGCGGAAGTGGAAGATGTCCACAGTCGACGATGCCCAGGCCTGCTGCTTGCGGAGCTCGACCGTGACGAACGTCTCGAGCAACGAACCGAGTGGACCGCTCGGCAGCGTGAGCGACGAGGAATCGACCCCCAACAGGTCCGCCGCCAGCCCGGTGTCGGTGAGAAACACCTTCGGCCGGTGGGCGACCTTGCTGGTCAGGTTCCGCGACCAAGCCGGGAGGAGCTGGATGAGGAAGACGCGTTGGAGGTGCCCGAGGTATGCGCTCACCGTCCGTTCCGGCATGGCAGCGTCATTGGCCAGCGCGGTGATGTTCAGCTCGTTCGAGGTTCGGGCAGCACACAACCGAAGCAACCGGGGAAGCATGTCGGCCCGCTCGATGCCGACCGTGTCGATCAC
This sequence comes from Acidimicrobiales bacterium, assembly GCA_020439175.1. Taxonomy (GTDB): domain Bacteria; phylum Actinomycetota; class Acidimicrobiia; order Acidimicrobiales; family Acidimicrobilacustridaceae; genus JAGQTE01. The sequence goes on from JAGQTE010000307.1 coordinate 17,890, forward strand.
CATGCGCTCGACGACGGTCGTGGCGTAGTTGTCGAACCATGCGGACCGACGCCGGCCCGACCGCGTCAAGGGCTCGGGGAATCCACCGCCGCAGATCCGTTCGGTGTAGGCGTCCGGCTCGACCTCGCTCGTGTGCCGCAGCTCGGTGCTCCAGGTGAGCAGCGCATCGATGAATCCCTCGCGGCGTCGGCCGAGCTCTCCTTGGGAGAGCGGCCACAGGTCGATGACTTCGACCCGACCAGCGAGGGACGCACTCATCTCGGCCAACGAGAGCAGGCGTGTGGAGCCCGTCAGCAGGAAGCGGCCTGGCCGCCGGTCTCGATCAACCTCAGCCTTGATCGCCGGCAGCAACCCGGGAGCCCGCTGCACCTCGTCGATGACGAGAAGACCACGGTGATCGACGAACGCTGCCGGGTCCGCCATCGCCGCTTCGAGCTGGGTCTGGTCGTCCAGCGTGACGATGCGGACGGGTTCCGCCATCGATCGGGCGAGCTCGCCCACGAGCGTGCTCTTGCCGACCTGTCTGGCACCGTTCAGGGCGACGACCGGGGTGTCGGCAAGGGCTTCGAGCAGGCGGTTCGCCGAGAACCGGTCGTAGTGGGCTGCAGCCATCGAGACGATGTTATGCGAAATCGTCCGTCCTTAGATGCGGATTCGTCTGGTTTCTCTTGCGGATTCGTCTGCCCTCTGTTGCGGATTCGTCCGCTCAGCGGAAGACGCGCGAGCGGGGAGCGGCGGCCGTGGTCGGATCGTCGGCGTCGGCGGCGCCCACCGGCAGCGGCTCGAG
>JAGQTE010000308.1 GCA_020439175.1 Acidimicrobiales bacterium
TGTCTCGTACGGGCTGTACCTGTGGCACTGGCCGATCTTCGTCCTGCTGGACGAGGAGCGGACCGGCTTGCAGGACCCGATCCTGCTGGTGGTGCAGCTCGCCCTGACCGTGGCCATCACGCTCGCCTCCTACCGCTGGCTCGAGCAACCGATCCGCCATGGCCGCCTCCGCGGCCGCCCGGCCGCGACGCTGCTGGTCGGCGGGTTCGCCGCCACGATCGCCGTCGCCGTCATCGTGCCCGCCGTGGTGATCGACCAGGCGCCGTCATCGGACGACCTCGTCGCGTCGCTCGGCGTCGGCAGCGCCCCCGTGCCCCCGGCCGGACGGCCCGAGCCGTCGAGCGGCTCCGACGGCTCGGTCCCCGACGCCGGGACGACGACGCCCGCCGACCCGCTCGCCGTCGCCACCCAGACGTTGGGGCGCCCGCCGCGCGTCCTGCTCGTGGGCGACTCGGTGGCCTTCACCCTCGCTGCCGGCCTGGTGCCGTACCAGGATCAGCTCGGCGTCCAGGTCGACAGCCAGGCCGTCATCGCCTGCGGCGTGGCGCGCGGCTCGGGCAAGGTCCGCCTGCCGGACGGGACCGAGGCCATCGAGTCCCTCGAGTGCCACGACTGGCCTCGCCGGTGGCCCGAGGCGAACGACGCGTTCGACGCCGACGTGGCGCTGCTGGTGGTGGGCTGGCCGGCGAGCACCGAGCGCGACCTGGACGGCGCGTGGCGGCATCCGTGCGACCCCGTGTTCGACACCTGGTACGAAGGCGAGGTGCGCGAGGCGGTCGCGGTGCTGCGGGCCCTCGACCTCCCCGTCGCGCTGTCCAACGCCGCCTACTGGCGCTCGGAGCGGGCACCCGACTACTCGGACCCGGGCGTCGACTGCCTCAACACCATCTACGCACGTGTCGCCGCCGACACCGACGGCGTCGAGCTGATCGACCTGCTCGGCTACGTGTGTCCCGAGGCGCCGGCGTGTCGCGACGAGGTGGACGGGATCGAGCTGCGCGACGACGGGCTCCACTTCAACGGGCCGTCCGGCACGGTCGTCGGCATGTGGGCGGTGCGCCAGGCCCTCGCCGCGGCTCAGCCGACGCTGGCCGGCACCTGATCGGCGGCCGCACCGACCGCCGGCTCCGGACCCGACGCCTCGCGCAGCAACCACGGCGGCGGCGGACCGTACCGGCCGCGCAGATGGTCGACGATGCCGGCGAGCCGGCCCGTCGCCGAGAACAGCCACGCTCGGCTCGACGGCTGCACCACCCCTCGCACGAGCTGGAACACGGCGATGATCAGGCGGATGGCGGCGTGGTACGCACCGGAGTGCTCCCGCACCAGGAGCAGGGTGTTGCGGTGCATGAGGTAGTCCACGACCGGGCTGCCCGACCGCATCGTCGGGTTGGTCACCCGCACCCCGCGCGCCAGGCCGACCTGCCATCCGGCGGCCCGGGCACGCACGCCGAGGTCCGCCTCCTCGCAGTAGGCGAAGTACCGCTCGTCGAAGAGACCGATCGCCTCCAGGCAGGCGCGCCGGGCCAGCAGCAAGGTGCCGTGCGGGTAGTCGGCCGGCTCCCAACCGGCGGCGACGCGCGCCGGCACGGTCATGCCGCCGAAGTACGGGTCCACCACCGGGGTCTCGCCGTCGCCCACGTCGGCGCAGGCCAGACCGACGTGGTGCTGCGCCGCGGCCATGGCGATCAGCGCCGCCAGCGCGCCGGGGTCGGGCAGGGCGTCGTGCGGCACCACCGCAGCCCACTCACCGACGCCCTCGGCGAGCCACACCCGGAGGCCGATGTTGGCGCCGGGGCCGAAGCCGGTGTTGGTGCCCGCCTCGAACAGCCGGGCGTCGATCGGGGCGGAGGCGACGACCGCGCGGGCCGCGTCGAGCTCGGCAGCGGCCGAGCCGTTGTCCACCACCAACGCCCGCACCGCGACCCCTTGGTCCGCCAGCGCCGCCAGCGTGGCGCGCAGGCGCACCGGTTGGTTCCAGTGCACGACGACGACGTGCACGACGTCGTCCGTTGCATGCGGTGCGTCCACGAGGGGCGCACTGTAGCGGTCGGCCCCGGGCGCGCACGACGGGGCGCTGTTGCGCCCCGTCGTCGATCGCCGGCGGCCGTCGAGCGGCCGCCCGTCCTACTGGGCGGTGGCTTTGATCAGCGCGTGCTGCACCAGCTCGAGCAGCGCCACCTTGGTCGCCGCACGGTCGCGGGCGTCGGTGGTGATGATCGGCACGTCGCCGGGGATCGCCAGCGCCTCTCGCACGTCATCGGTCGAGTGGTACTGCTTGCCGTGGAACAGGTTGATCGCCACGATGAACGGCACACCCTGCGTCTCCATGTAGTCGACCGCCGGGAAGCAGTCGGCCAGACGGGACGTGTCGACGAGCACCACGGAGCCGATGGCGCCGCGCACCAGGTCGTCCCACATGAACTTGAATCGGTCCTGTCCGGGCGTGCCGAACAGGTACAGGATCAGGTCCGCGCCGAGGGTGATGCGACCGAAGTCCATGGCGACGGTGGTCGACGTCTTGCCGGTGTTGGTGCCACCAGTCTCGTCGATGCCTTCCGCCATCTTGGTCATGGCCGCTTCGGTCGTCAGCGGAGCGATCTCGGAGATCGACCCCACGAACGTCGTCTTCCCGACGGCAAAGCCGCCGGCGACGATGATCTTGACCGGGAGCGGCGCATTGCCCTCTGGTTCTTCCGAGACCGGAGCCTCAGAGCGCTTGAAGGCCATTGAGCACCCTTTCGAGCAGTTTCAGATCGGGACGTTCGCCATCCATGGCGTGTTGTGGTTTGAAGCTGGTGAGGTAGCCCTCTTCGGTCATGTCCCCCACCAGGACCCGGGCGACGCCCAGGGGAACGCTGAGGTGTGCGGACACCTCGGCGATGGAGATCGGCGACGAGCACAGCGAGACGATCTTCTTGCGCTCGAGGGCAAGCCTCGGCGCAGCGGACACGCCCTGCGGCGTCACCTTGACCAGGGTCTCGAGCGGAAGATCGACGGTGGACTTCGTCCGCCCGCGCGTGATCACGTACGAGCGGGGCTTGAAGCGCCCGCCGCCGTCGTCCGCGTCGTCGCCGAACGTACTCATTTCGGCAGCGCCGCCTGCAGCTCTGCCCGGATCTCCGGGGTGAGCACAGAGCCGGCCTTGTCGACCAGCACGGCCATCTCGTAGCCGACGAGGCCGACGTCGCAGTCCGCGCCGGCCACGCACGCCAGGCAGGACCCGTCGCTGATGCCCGTCACGAACAAGAAGGCGTTCTCCATCTCGATGATGACCTCGTTCACCGCTCCGCCGCCGAAGCGACCGGCAGCACCATAGGCCAGTCCGATGAGGCCCGAGGCGACCGCGGCGAAGCGGTCGGCGGCGTCACGGTCGAGGCCAGACGACGTGGCGATGGGCAGGCCGTCGGACGACACGACCACCGCCTCGGAGACACCGGGCACTTTCTCCGTGAAGCTTTGCACGAGCCAGTTCATGTTCCTGGCTTCGTTGCTGAGTTCTGCCATGTAGGTTCGTCCTCCGGGTCTCTGGTGCAGTCGTCGTCAGTGGGAGTTCTGGGTCAGCTCTCGCCGTCGGAGCCCTCATCGCCGCCCGTGCGTCCTCGGTTGAGGCCCGAACGGTACCGCGAAAGCATCTTGCGCACTTCCTCCGGCGATCGCTGGCTCGCACCGGTGGTGCGCGCCGGCATCTGTGGGGCACCGCCGCCGACGGCGGCCTCGGAGCGCTTCTTCGGCGTGCGCTTGACGAGGCCGGCTGCCGTCATGTCGGCCGTCTTGGCCTCGGCGCGCGACGCCATGGCGATCTGCTCGGCGACCGTGATGCCCGGCGGGAGGTCGGGCGCCGCCTCGGGCTCGGGCGCCGTGACCGGCTCCGGCTCGGGCTCGATGACCTCGGGCTCGGCGAGGGTGGCGTCCTCGATGGGGGCCGCCGCCGCCGTCTCCTCCTCGACCAGCTCCTGCAGGCCGCGGTCGAACTCCTCGTCCGTGGGGACCTCGAGCGCGGACTCGTCGAGCAGGTCGTCGAGCAGGTCGCCACCGGACTCGTCGATGACGACCTCGTCCTCGACCTCGACCTCGTCGACGATGATGATCTCGTCGACCTCGGGCTCCTCGACGGGTGCCTCGTCGACCGGTGCCGCGGCTTCGGGTGCCGGCGCCTCGTCGTCGCCTTCGAACGTGACGACGTCCGACGGCAGGGTGACGAGGCCGGTGACCCCGCCGGCCGGCGAGGCGGTCAGCTTCACGTCGATGTCGAAGCGCTGCGCGAGCCGGCCGACCACGATGAAGCCCAGCGAACGGGACAGGGCCAGGCCCACCAGCGGCGGGTTGGCCAGCTGGTGGTTGGCCTCGCCCAGCTGGTCGGCGCTCATGCCGATGCCCTGGTCGGACACCGAGATGATGTAGGTGCCGTTCTCGCCGCGGTGGCCGACGACCTCGACCATCGTGTCGGGCGGCGAGAAGTGCGTGGCGTTCTCCATCAGCTCCGACAGCAGGTGCGCCAGGTCCACGGCCACGTTGCCGCCGACGGTGGCGTCGTCGAGGGCCAGCAGCTGGATGCGGGCGAAGTCCTCGACCTCGCCGATGGCCACACGCACGACGTCGGCGAGGGCCACCGGCCGGCCACGCCGGCGGGGCGGCTCGGCGCCGGCGAGCACCAGCAGCGACTCGGCGTTGCGGCGCATGCGGGTGGCGAGGTGGTCCAGCTTGAACAGGTTGTCGAGCTGGTCCGGGTCCTCCTCGTTCGCCTCGAGCTGATCGATGAACTCGATCTGGCGGTCGAGCAGCGTCTGGTTGCGGCGGGCCAGGTTGATGAAGATGTCGCCGATGCCCTTGCGCAGCAGGACCGACTGCTCCTCGGCCACCTCGATGGTCACCTGCTGGATCGAGTTGAAGGCGTCGGCCAGCTGGCCGATCTCGTCCTTGGAGTCGATGTCGATCGGTGTCAACGTCTCACGCAGCGACACCCCTTCGGCGGACTCGGGGTTCCGCAGGCGTTCGACCAGCGCCGGCAGCTTCTCGGTCGACAGCGTGTACGCAGCGCTGGTCAGCTTGCGCAGCGGCCCGGTCGTCGCTCGTGCCACCAGGATGGCGCCGGCGATGGCGACACCGACGGCGCCGAGGGCGATCGCCACGAAGATGGTCGCCTCACGGTTGGCCTCGTCCTGCAGCTGCGCCGCCTTCGCCTGGGTGTCGGACAGCAGCTGGTCCTCGACCGTGCGGTAGGAGCCGATGATCTCGATGGAGCGTTCGAGCACCACGTCGGCGGCGAGGTCGTCCTCGGTCTCCAGCGTGGCGCTGTCGCTCCCTGCGGCCTCGGACAGGGCCTTGATGCTCTCGTCGAAGCGGGTGCCGGCGGTGGTGTCACGCACCTTCTGCTTCTGCTCCGGCGTGGCCTGGCTCTCGTAGACCGTCGCTGCGAGATCCGCCCGGTCCTGCGCGGCCAGCAGACCTGCGGCCGAGGGGCAGCTGTCGTCCGGGGTGTCGCAGGCGGTGCCGTCGCTGCCGCCGACGTCGCCGCGACCGGCCTTGGGCCACGCGCTCTGTGCCGGGAAGAACCCGGCCTGGGTGAGCGCCGTGGCGAACATCGCCTGCTCGGACACGGCCAGCGTGACCCGCTCGGCGTTCACGAACGACTGGAACAGCCGGGCGAGCTCCGGCTCCTCGATCGACTCGGCGAGCGTGCCGTTCAGGTCGACGACCGACTTGGCGGTGGAGACGTAGGTCTCGATCGTGTTGGTGGGGTCGGTCTGGGACTCGTCGACCGAGCGCCGGTTCGTCGGCAGACCCTTGAGCCGCTGCTCGGCGGACTGGAGCTGATCGGCGACGAGCGGCCCCTCCTCGGCCGGTCGGACCGCGTCGCGCTGGGCGTTGAACTCGGCGAGCGCAGCATCGGTCTTCTTGCGCTGCTCCTCGAGCTCGGTGCCGGCGACCTCGTTGCTCGACGCCATGTACGCGACCGAGTAGACGCCCTCGTACTCGATCTGGGTGGCCAGGTCCTGCGCCGCCGCCGCGAACTGCGTCAGCTCGCCGACCCGACCGGCCTGGCTGGCGACCGCTCGACGGTCCTGCACGCCGATGTACGTCAGAGCGAGCAGCGCGATGATCGGCACGACCACGATGGCGAAAAGCTTCGTGCCGACCTTCCAGTTCTTGACCATGTCGCCCTCGGCTATCTCCTGTGGCGGTTGCTTCCCGCACCTCGACACCGCACGAGGCGGTCTCGACCGCTGAACCCGTCGGCCGCACCGTGCGGATGTTGAGCGGCTTGTTTCCCCCTGGGTGTACGAGTCGCCTGCCGTGGTGGCGGCCCGTATGGGCTGCATTGTTGCAATCCGGGCGTCCGCGCGGGTGGACGACCGGCGCCCTACCGGTCGGTGCAGGGCCAAAATGAGCCGATCGACCTACGACTCGGGCTCGAGACCCGGCGACTCGGGCTCGAGACCCGGCGACTCGGGCTCGAGACCCGGCGACTCGCGCTCTACCGCAAGGCGGTCGGGGTCCGCGGCTGCGACTACCCTCGACGCGTTCCCCCGTATGACGAACCCCCGAGGAGCACGAACGTGAGCGACGCACCGCAAGGCGAAGGCTGGTGGCAGGCCTCTGATGGCAAGTGGTACCCGCCGGAACAGGCACCGGGCACGCCGCAGCCGCAGGCCGCCATGCCGGCCCAGGGCTACGGCCAACCCGCACCGGGCGCTGCCGAGACCCCCGGCATGAGCCAGTGGGGACCCCTGGCGGACTGGGGCACCCGTGCCATCGCCTATGTGATCGACGTCGCCTTCGTGATCGTGCTGGGCATCGTGGGCTTCATCATCTCGTTCGCCTTCGCCATCGTCTCCGACGTCCTGGGTGCGCTGGTCGGCCTGCTCTTCTACATCGTGTACGCGGGTGCGTTCTTGTACTTCGGCTTCCTGGTCGGGGCGAAGGGCCGGAGCCCCGGCATGGCGATCATGGGACTGCGCTGCGTCGGCGAGGAGACGGGCCAACTCATCGGTGGTGGCACGGGTGTCATCCGCACCATCGCCCACATCATCGACTCGATCGTGTGCTACGTCGGCTGGTTCTTCCCCCTGTGGGACGCCAAGCGCCAGACGCTGGCGGACAAGGTGATGAAGACCGTCGTCCTCACCGACCAGCCCAAGGAGACCTTCTCCGTGGACCTGTTCAAGCCCTGAACCGCAGACCCTCTCGCGTGCCGCGACCGGCGCCATCGCATCCGCGGTGACGCCGGTCGCGGCGCGCTAGGGTCCGCGCGTCCCATCTGACGTTCGTGAACCAAGGAGCACCGGCGTGAGCGACACCCCACAAGGCGAGGGCTGGTGGCAAGCATCTGACGGGAAGTGGTACCCGCCCGAGCAGGCCCCCGGCTACCAGGCACCCCAGCAGGGGTACGCCCAACCGGCCATGGCCGGCGGCGGCGCACCCGGCACCATCGACATCGGCGAGGCCCTGAGCTACGGCTGGAACAAGTTCGTCCAGTACATCGGCCAGGTGATCGTGATCCTCCTGATCATCGTCGGCGTCCAGATCGTGATGAACGTGATCCAGAACGTCGTCAGCGGCCGGATCGGCGGCCTCGTCGGCATCCTGATCGGCTTGGCCTTCTCGGTGATCGGCCTCATCATCAGCTTCATCCTGCAGATGGGCCTGGTGCGGATGTCGCTGATGATCACGGCCGGGCAGGAACCTGAGCCGGGTTCGGTGTTCAAGTTCGACAACATCGGCCCGTACGCCATCGCGTCGATCCTCGTCGGCCTGTTCATCTTCATCGGCTTCTTCGCACTGTGCATCGGTGCGTTCGTGGTGGCCTTCTTCACCTTCCTGTACGGCTTCTACATCCTCGATCAGAACCAGGACCCGATGCAGTCGATCACGTCGAGCTTCAACGTGATCAAGGACAACCTCGGCAGCGTGTTCCTGTTCGCCCTGGTCGTCGTGGCCCTCAACATCTGCACCTGCGGCCTCGCCGTCGGCGTCACGCAGATCTCGACCGGCTACGTCTACCGCAAGCTCAACGGCCAGCCGGTCGCTCCCTGAGCGAACCGTCCCGGCCAACCGGGATCGAGACAGACACCGAGGGCCCCCGCCGAGGCGGGGGCCCTCTCGCGTCCGGTCGGCGCCGTTGCCGCCGTGGCGCCCTCGGCTGCGCAGGGCAGCCGCATCGACTCAGCGCAGCTGCATCGATGTGGGTTCGATGATGGCCGGCAGGTCGGTGTCGCCCATCAGCCAGCGATCGACGGCTGCCGCGCAGCTGCGACCTTCGGCGATGGCCCACACGATGAGGCTCTGGCCGCGACCCATGTCCCCACAGACGAACACGCCGTCGACGTTGGTCCGCCAGCCGTCGTCGCGCGCCACGTTGCCGCGCTCGTCGACGTCGACACCCAGCTGATCGAGCAGGCCTTCCCGCTGGGCCCCGGTGAAGCCCATCGCCAGGAGGACGAGCTCGCACGGCAGCTCGAACTCGCTGCCCTCCACCGGCTCGAAGCTCATCCGGCCGTCGGTGACGACCTGCTCGACCTCGACGGCGCGCAGCGCCCGCACGTGCCCGTCGTCGTCGCCGAGGAACTCCAGCGTGTTCACGGCATAGAGCCGTTCGCCGCCCTCTTCGTGGGCCGACGACGTGCGGAAGATCAACGGCCACGTCGGCCACGGGTTGTCACCGGCCCGCTCGTCGGGCGGGCGGGGCATGATCTCGAACTGGTGGACCGAGGCCGCCCCCTGACGCAACGAGGTACCCAGGCAGTCCGCACCGGTGTCACCACCGCCGATGATGACCACCCGCTTGCCGGCGGCGCTGATCGGTGACTCGGCGAGATCGCCCTCCTGCACCCGGTTGGCGAGCGGCAGGAACTCCATCGCCTGGTGGATGCCCGCCAGCTCGCGGCCGGCGATCGGCAGGTCCCGACGCACGGTCGCTCCCCCGGCCAGCACCACGGCGTCGAACGCATCGGTGAGGTCCGCCGCCGACAGGTCGGCGCCGACGTCGGTACCGGGCCGGAAGATCGTCCCCTCCGCCTCCATCTGCGCCAGCCGCTGGTCGAGGTGGCGCTTCTCCATCTTGAACTCGGGGATGCCGTAGCGCAGCAGGCCACCGATGCGATCGTCACGCTCGAAGACCGTAACGGCGTGTCCGGCGCGCGTCAGCTGCTGCGCCGCGGCCAGACCGGCGGGGCCGGAGCCGACGACGGCGATGCGGTGACCGGTCGCCCGCTCCGGGACGATGGGGGTGATCCATCCCTCGGACCACGCCCGGTCGATGATCTCGACCTCGACCTGCTTGATCGTGACCGCCGGCTGGTTGATGCCGAGGACGCACGCCCCCTCGCACGGCGCCGGGCACAGGCGTCCCGTGAACTCGGGGAAGTTGTTGGTGGCGTGCAGGCGCTCGATGGCGGCCCGCCACTGGTCCTTGTGCACGAGGTCGTTCCACTCGGGGATCAGGTTGCCGAGCGGGCAGCCGTTGTTGCAGAACGGGATGCCGCAGTCCATGCACCGGCTGGCCTGCTCGCGCAGGTCCTTGATCGGGAACTCCTCGTAGACCTCGTGCCAGTCGCGCAGACGCACCGGCACCGGCCGGCGCTCGGGGAGCTGCCGGGTGTGCTTCAGGAAGCCGCGTTGGTCACCCATCGGTCCTCACTCGCTCTCGTTCGTGTCGCGGACGGGCTCAGCCGTGCGACGCGGCCATCACGGTCTCGACGGGGTCGAGACCTTCCAACTCGGCGCGGGCCTGTGCTTCGAGCACCCGCTTGAAGTCGCGCGGCATCACCTTCACGAAGGTGCCGACGACGTCGTCCCAGTGCACCAGGACCCGCTCGGCGACGGCGGAGCCGGTCTCGGCCAGGTGGCGGTTGATCGTGTCCCGCAGCCAGTCCAGGTCGTGGGCGTCGAGCGGGTCGAGGTCCACCATCTCGCCGTTGACCCGGTCGGCGAACGTGCCGTCGGCATCGAGCACGTAGGCGATCCCGCCCGACATGCCGGCGCCGAAGTTGCGCCCGGTCGGGCCCAGGATCACGGCGCGCCCGCCGGTCATGTACTCGCAACCGTGATCGCCCACGCCCTCCACCACCGCCGTGGCGCCCGAGTTGCGCACGCAGAAGCGCTCGCCCACCAGACCGGACAGGAACAGCTCCCCACCGGTGGCGCCGTAGGCGATGACGTTGCCGGCGATGACGTTGTCCTCGGCGGCGAACGGTGACCCCTCCGGCGGGCGGACGACGATGCGGCCGCCCGACAGGCCCTTGCCCGTGTAGTCGTTGGCGTCCCCGAAGAGCCGCAGCGTGATGCCCTTGGGCACGAAGGCGCCGAACGACTGGCCGGCGCTGCCGTGGAACGTGATCGAGATGGTGTCGTCCGGCAGGCCGTCGCCGCCGTGGCGCTTCGTGAGCTCGTGGCCGAGCATCGTGCCGACCGTGCGGTTGACGTTGGTGATCGGACGTTCGATCGTCACCTTGGCGCCGTTGTCGAGGGCGTCGGCGGCGGCGGCGATCAGCTCGTTGTCGAGGGCGTGCTCGAGGCCGTGATCCTGGCGGTCGACGCAGAAGCGCGCCTTGTCACGGGTGAGCTCGGGCATCACCAGGATCGGTGCCAGGTCGAGCCCCGATGCCTTCCAGTGGTCGATCGCCTCGGCGGCGTCGATCAGGTCGGCTCGCCCGATGGCCTCCTCCAGGGACCGGAAGCCCAGCTCGGCCAGCAGCTCGCGGACCTCCTCGGCGATGTACTCGAAGAAGTTGACCACGAA
>JAGQTE010000309.1 GCA_020439175.1 Acidimicrobiales bacterium
CTCCAGAAGCTGTACTCGGGGCCCGACAACGCCGGCCGGGTGCTGGTCACCTCCGGCGAGTGGTCGGCGATCACCGAGGCGCCGGCGAACACGCAGGTGGTGGAGCTGGCCAAGCAGTCCCGGGAGGAGATCTGTTCGGCGTACGGCTGCCCGCCGCCGCTGATCGGGATCTTGGACCGGGCGATCATGGCGAACGTCCGGGAGCTCCGTTCGCACTCGGCCCGTGACGTCGTGGGCCCGCAGGTGACCCTGTTGGAGGGCGACCTGGATGCGCAGCTCCTCGCCGGCGACCCGGATCTGTCGGCGCTGCTGATCGAGCTGGAGATGGCGGCGGTGCTCCGCCCGGACCTTGAGGGCCGTTCGGAGACCTGGAAGAACCAGCGCTACGTCCGGTCGCTGAACGAGATCCGCCAGACCGAGGGTCTGCCCCGCATCGACCATCCCGACGCCGACATGCCGTGGATGCCGTTGAACGAGGCGCCGCTCGGCGCCGACAGCGCACCCGCCGACCCGTCCGCCGCACCGGCGGCCCCGAACCCGAAGGACCGGCTCTATGACCCTGCGTGACCGCATGCTCGCCCGGCACAAGCCGCCGGCGGCGGGCGCCCGTTCCTGGTACGAGATCCGCAACGAGGGCGACAAGGCCGTCGTGCGGATCTACGACGAGATCTCGTGGTGGGGCATCAGCGCCGACCAGTTCGCTCGCGAGCTCGCGCTCGTCACGGCGTCGGAGATCGAGGTGCAGATCAACTCGCCGGGCGGCGACGTGTTCGACGGGCTCGCCATCTACAACGCGCTGCGCACCCACACCGCCCACATCACGACCCGGGTCGATGGGCTGGCGGCGTCGGTGGCGTCGGTGATCGCCCAGGCCGGCGACACCCGCCTGATCGTGCAGTCGGCGCAGATGATGATCCACGAGGCGTGGGGCTACGCCGCGGGCCCGGCCGCCGAGCTCCGCGACTTCGCCGACCTGCTCGAGCGGCAGACCGCCAACATCGCCGCCATCTACGCCGAGCGCGGCACCGACGACGTCGACGGGTTCCTCGAGCGGATGGCCGCCGAGACCTGGCTGTCCGACGTCGAGGCCGTCGAGCTCGGCCTCGCCGACGAGGTCCTGGTGCCCGAGCGCAAGGACCCCGCGAACGCCGGCCCGGGCGGACGCCCCGTCGGCCAGCTCGATCCGCCGGCGCCGCCGGCGGACCCCGATCCCTGCACCTTCGACGGCGCCGGCCTGCTGGCCCGCTCGAAGGTGCGCGAGATGTTCGGCAGCACCGCGCTCGCCGACTGACACCCAGGAGAAGAACCATGGGCATCCCCGCAAGCCTGGAGCGCGACGCCACCGAGCTCCGCGACCAGATCAAGCAGCACAAGGCCGACGGTGCCGCCAAGCGCGCCGCCGCCGAGAAGCTCGTCGAGGAGGTGAAGGGTCAGGGCCTCAACCCGCTCACCGGGACGAGCGACGCCGACAAGGACGCGTTCGAGCGCATCGACGCCGCCTACAAGGAGGCCGACGCCCTGTTCGAGTCGGCGGCCGAGGGCGAGCGCAAGCTGCACCGGCTCCTCGACCACGCCGGCGGCGACGTGCTCGACCGCACCGGCGGCGACCCGACGCACCCGCTGGCCATCGCGCTGGGCGCGCTGCGCTCGGGCCGGACGCTCGGCCAGGTCGTCGCCGAGTCCGAGTCGTACAAGGCGTTCCTCGCCTCCGGCCAGCTCAAGATGGACGCCGGCCCGGTCCGGTTCGACCCGGTCGAGGTGGCCAACAAGGAGCAGGCCCGCCTGTTCCTCGGCGGCCGCCACGGCCCGATCCGCAACGACGCCGGCGACGGCTCGCCCATGGTGCCGA
>JAGQTE010000310.1 GCA_020439175.1 Acidimicrobiales bacterium
GCACCCCCCGAGAGCGCCCCCAGCCCGCAGCTGCGCGCGCTGGCGGAGAACCGCACGCGGCTGATCACGGCGCCGGGCAGGCCACGATCACCGTCGCCACGCTGCCCACCGGCGATCACACCCTGACGGCGCACTACGGCGGTGACGGCGCCAACGGGCCCTCCAGCTCGGCAGCCGTGACGCACACCGTCACCCCGGCGGCGACGATCACCTCGCTGGACCTGTCCCCCGCCGGGTCGTCGGTGTACGGCAACGCCGTGACCGTCACGGCGACCGTCAGCTCGACCGACTCGCCGCTCGTGCCGGGCGGCCACGTGCAGTTCTTCGACGGGCCCACCTCGATCGGCACCGCCGAGCTCGACCCGACCGGCACGGGCAGCTGGACGATGCCGTCGCCGGCGGTCGGCACCTACGACCTGCACGCCACCTACCTGCCGGCGGCGGGGTTCGCCGCCAGCGGGTCGGCGCACGAGGCGCACGTCGTCGCACCGGCCGCCACGACCACCGACCTGACGGCGTCGGCAGGCACCACCACGTTCGGCGAATCGGTGACGCTCACGGCGCACGTCGTCGCCGTCGGGTCGCCGGGCACCCCGATGGGCTCGGTGACGTTCCGCGACGGCGGCACCGTGCTCGGGACGGCGAGCGTCGATGGCACGGGCGCTGCCTCGCTGATCACGAGCGACCTCGCCGTGGGGTCGCGCACGCTCGTCGCCGAGTACGCCGGAACCGCCAACTTCGACCCCAGCATGTCCGCCGGCCTCAGCCACACCGTGGTCCCCGCCTCGGTCCTCGTGGCCATCGGCGACACGCCCGACCCGTCCGTGTTCGGGACGACCGTGACGATCGACGTGACCGTCACGGCGGTTGCACCCGGCACGGGCGTGCCGACCGGGACGGTGATCGTGCGCGACGGCGCCACCGTCGTGGCCACTCTGCCCCTCGACGTCGCCGGCACCGCGTCCGCCGACATCAGCGGACTGGCGGTCGGCCCCCACACCCTGGAGGCGACCTACGTCGGCGACGGCGACTTCGCCGCGGGGACCGGGTCGACGACCCACACCGTCGTGGCCGACACGGCGACGGTCGATCTCGTCAGCTCGAACACCAACGTCGCGTACACGGCACCCGTCACCTTCACCGCCACGGTCACCGGCACGGGCACCGCCACGCCGACCGGCACCGTCGCCTTCCGCGTCGGTGCACAGGTGCTGGCGACCGTGCCGCTCGACGCCGGCGGGGTGGCACGGCTCACGACGGCGACGCTGCCCTATGGCACGTCCGTCGTGGTCGCCGAGTACTCGGGCGACGCCGGGTTCGCCGCCGCGTCGGACTTCGTGAACCAGACCGTCAACGCCACGGGCACCGGCGTGACCTTGACCGCCAACCCGGCGGCACCGGCGGTCGGCGCCCCGGTGACGCTCACCGCCACGGTGGTCGGGACGTCGAGCGCCGCCGTGCCGACGGGGACGGTCACGTTCTTCGACGGGTCGCTGGTGCTCGGCTCTGCCCCCGTCGACGCGTCCGGCCAGGCCACCGTGGCGCGGGGCTTCGACCGGTCGCTGCACCAGCTGCGGGCGGAGTTCGCCGGCACGCCCGGCTGGTCGCCCAGCACGTCGGCGGTGCTCCCCCTCGTACCGGATCGCGTGACGACGGCGCTGTCGTTGGCCGGGTCGCCGACCTCGGTGGCGGCCGGGGCCCCGGTGACCTGGACGGCCACGATCGCCGCCGCGCCGGGCGCCCCCGCACCGACGGGCACCGTGGAGCTGTGGTCCGGCGCCACGCACCTCGCCAGCGCGCCGCTGACGCGAGGGTCGACGTCGGTCACCGTCGCGGCACCCGCGGCGACCGGCGCCTGGGTGGTCACCGCCACCTACGACGGCGACCTGTCCTACGAGCCGGCCGCCACGACGGCGTCGGTGACCGTGGCCGCCGCCGCCACGACGACGCTCGCCGCCACCGCCACCGGGTTCGTGGCGGACC
>JAGQTE010000311.1 GCA_020439175.1 Acidimicrobiales bacterium
CGATGCGGGGGCGGCGCCGTTGGCGGTGCACGTCGCCGGCGCCGTGGCCCGACCCGGGCTGTACCAGGTCCCGGCCTCCGCTCGGGTCGCCGACGTGGTCGAGCTCGCCGGCGGTGCGGCGGCCGACGCCGACCTCGACCGGGTCAACCTGGCCGCGCCGGTGGCCGACGGCGCCCGGGTCTTCATGCCTCGCGTCGGCCCGGGCGAGCCGCCCGTCCCGCTGGCCCCCGACGGCGCCGGGGCCGGCGGGCCGGCGGTCGGTGGCA
Organism: Acidimicrobiales bacterium; assembly: GCA_020439175.1. Taxonomy (GTDB): domain Bacteria; phylum Actinomycetota; class Acidimicrobiia; order Acidimicrobiales; family Acidimicrobilacustridaceae; genus JAGQTE01. Next base: position 267 of record JAGQTE010000311.1, read on the forward strand.
CGGACCCGCCGAACGGCCCGAGCGCGTCGAAGGTGGACATCAACCGGGCGGACGCCGCCGCGCTCGAGGCGCTGCCCGGGATCGGGCCCACCTTGGCGGCGGCGATCATCGAGCACCGCACCCGGGTCGGGCCCTTTCGTGCCGTCGAGGACCTCCTCGACGTGTCGGGCATCGGCGATGCCCGCCTGGCCCAGCTGCGCGACCTCGTCATCGTCTCGCCGTGAGCGCACGGACCGAGGCGGCGCGCCGCTGGCTGACCGGCCCGCAGCTGGTCGTGGCCGTGGTCGGCGCGTGGACGGTGGCCCTGCGTCCGCTGCCGGCCCCGATGGCGGGCGCGCTGGTCGCGGTCGGCATCGTGATCCTCCTCGTCGGACGCCGTCGCCCGGCGGGGCTGGTGGCCGTCGCCGTGGCCACGGTGTCGCTGCACGCCGGCGTGGCGCGGTCGGCTGCGGCAGACCCACCCGTCCCTGCCGAGGTCGCCGGTGCCGGCGTGCTGGTGAGCGACCCGTCCGGCACGGTCGGCGCCACCTCGGCGGCCATCGAGGTGCAGGGCATCCGGTACCAGGCCACGGCGACCGGCGCCGTCGCTCGACCGTTGCGCGCCATGGTGAGCGGCGAGCACGTCGTCGTGCGCGGTCGGCCCCGCGGCCTCGACGCCGACGACGGCTGGTTGGTGGACCGCCACGTCGTGGCGCGCCTCGAGCTCCAGTCGCTCGACGACTGGTCGCCGGCGTCCGGGGCGCTCGGGTGGGCGAACCGCTTCCGGGCCCTGCTGTGGTCGGGCGCCTCGAGCCTCGACGACGACGAGCGGGCCCTGTTCGCCGGTCTCGTCACCGGGGACGACCGGGCGCTGTCCGCGCTCGATGCCGATGCCTTCACCACCGCGGGGCTGACGCACCTGACGGCGGTCTCGGGGCAGAACGTGGCGTTCGTGCTCATCGTCGTGCACCCCGTCGTGCGGTGGTTGCCGTGGCGTTGGCGCGCCGTCGTGGTGCTGGCCGTGCTCGGCGGCTTCACCCTGGTCACCCGTGCCGAACCCTCCGTGCTGCGCGCCGTGGCGATGGCCGGCTTCACCACGTTGGCCGTGGCCACCGGCCGGCCCACGTCGGGACTGCGGCACCTGGCCTTGGCGGCGGTGGCGGTGCTCGCCGTCGACCCGTTGCTCGCCGGCCGACCCGGCTTCGTGCTGTCCGTGGTGGCCAGCGGCGGGATCCTGGCCGCCGCCGGACGCATCGGCGACCGGCTGCGGGGTCCGCGTGCCTGGCGCGACGGCCTCGGCGTCACGTTGGCGGCCCAGGTGGCGACGGCTCCCGTGCTGGCGGCGGTGTTCGGGGGCGTGCCGCTCGTGGCGTTGCCGGCGAACGTGCTCGCCGTGCCGATCGCCGGCGCCGTCATGGTGTACGGGCTCGTCGCCGGCACGGCGGCGGGGATCGCCGGCCGGTTGGGCGCCGGGTGGCTGGCTGCGCTGCTCCAACGCCCGACCGGCGTGGCGCTCGGCGCCCTGCAGGGCATCGCGGATCTGGCGGCCCGTGCGCCCGACCGACCGTTGGGGTTGCTGGCCGCGTCCCTGGTCGCCGTCGGGTCGACGGCGGTGGTCCTGGGATGGGCCGCGCCCCGTCGATGCCGCCGCGTCGCCGGACGCGGCGGCGGGCTGCTGGTGGCGGCGACGCTGGCGGGCACGGTCCTCGGTGTGCCTGCGCTCGGACCGGGCAGCGCCGGGTCCGCCGAGCTGGACGGGGTGGCGGCGGGGCCTGGCGCCGCCGTGTGGCGGGGCGCCTCCTCGTCGCCGGCCGATGCCGACGTGGTGGTCCTCGACGGACGTGCCGATGCCGAGCGTGTGCTGCGGGCCTTGCGGCGCTCCGGCATCCGGCGCGTCGACCTGCTCGTGGTGCGGTCCTCGGCACCGGCGGCGACGGCCGCAGCCGCGGCGGTGACGCGGCGACTGGACGTGGCGCACGTGGTGCGGCGCGACGGTGCGCCGCCGTCGGGACCGGTCGCCGTCGGCGGGTGGTGGGTGGACGTGCGCCACGACGGCGACGGGCCCTGGGCCGTCGAGGTCACCGCACGTGGTCCGGCCGGATCGGTCGGGCCGAGCGGGTAGCGTCTCGCCGGTGGAGCCGCCGGTGCCGCCCATCGGGATCATCGAGACCGCCCCGACCCTCGAGCTCGGGCCGCGGGCCTTCGACATCCGTCACCGAGCTGTCGTGATGGGCATCTTGAACCGCACGCCCGACTCGTTCTACGACAAGGGCAGCTACTGGGCGTTCGACGCCTTCCTGGCCAAGGCCGAACAGCTCGTCGTCGACGGTGCGGACTTCCTCGACGTCGGTGGCGTCAAGGCAGGACCCGGCGACGAGGTGACCGAGTCCGAAGAGCTGGACCGGGTCGTGCCCGCGGTCGAAGCGCTGGCCGCTCGGTTCGACCTGCCGCTCAGCGTCGACACCTGGCGCTCGGGCGTGGCGCAGGCGTGCTTCGCCGCCGGCGCCCACGTGGGCAACGACATCAGCGGGTTCGCCGACCCCGCCTACCTGGACGTGTGCGCCGCCGCCGGTGCCGCCGTCGTCGCCACCCACATCCGTCTGGCGCCGCGCGTGCCCGACCCCGATCCGCACTACGACGACGTGGTGGCCACCGTCTGCCGCTTCCTCGACGACCGAGCCACACGAGCGCGCGCCGCCGGCATCCCACCCGAGCGGATCATGGTCGATGCCGGCCTCGATCTGGGCAAGACCGAACCGCAGTCGCTCGAGCTGCTCCGCCGTTCGGACCGCCTGGTCGCCCTGGGGTACCCGGTCTTCCTGTCGGCGTCGAACAAGCGGTTCCTGTGGACGCACCTCGGGGTCGACGTGGCGTCCGCGGCGACCGGCACGCTCGGAGCCCATGCGTTGGGCATCGCCCTCGGCTGTCGCGTGCTGCGGGCGCACGACGCCCGAGCCGGACGCCGGGTGGCGGACACGATGGCCGCGGTGCTCTCGGGTGAGCTGCCGCCGATGCGCATGCCGGCCGAGCTCGGCGGCTCCGGTGGTCGCGACGCGTGAGCCCGCCCGTCGTGCTGTTCAAGGGGTCGGACCCGTCGCTGGTGGGCGACGCCGTCGCCGAGGCCGTCCGGGGCCTGGTCGGCGACGAGGACCGCAGCCTCATGGTGGACGAGTTCGACGCCGATCGCTACGAGCACGACGGCGTCGCCGACGTCGGCGGCCTGGTCGACGCCGCACAGACGCCGCCGTTCCTCACGCCGGGCCGCGTCGTCGTCGGCCGGCAGCTGGCCATGTTCAAGATCGCCGACCTCGACGCGCTGCTGGGCTACCTGGCGACCCCGATGCCGACGACGACCCTCGTGCTGGTCTGGGAGCGCGGCCCGCGCAGCGGCGACACGCTGCCGGCGGTGCCCAAGCGGCTCGCCGACGCCGTCGCCGCCGCCGGTGGCGAGGTCATCGACACCAACGCCGGCCGCGGCAAGCAGCGCAGCGCCTGGATCGAAGAGCAGCTGGCCGCCGCCGACCTGCGCCTCGACGCCGCGGGCCGCAACCGCCTCGCCGACCACCTTGGTGAGGATCCCGGCCGGCTCCCCGGCGTGCTCGCCACCCTCGTGGGGGTGTTCGGTGCCGGCGCCAAGCTCGGCGCCGACGACCTCGAGCCGTATCTCATCGGCGACGGCGACGTGGCGCCGTGGGACCTGACCGACGCCATCGACCGGGGCGACACCGCCGGTGCCCTGGGCGTGCTGGCCCGGATGCTCGACGCCGGCCGGCACCCGCTGCAGATCATGGCGACGTTGCACAACCACATCGGGCGGATGGTGGCCCTCGACGGCGCCGGCGCCCACGACGAGCGCGCCGCGGCCGAGATCCTGGGCATCAAGGGGTCGACCTTCCCGGCGAAGAAGGCGCTCCAGCAGGGCCGCAAGCTGGGTTCGGCCCGGTTGGCGGCCTTCGTCGAGCTGCTGGCCGAGGCCGACCTCGACCTGCGGGGCGCCAAGCACCTCCCGGACGAGGCGGTCATCGAGGTGGTGGTGGCGCGGCTCGCCAGCCGCAGCCGCCGTTGACACGAGGCCCGGACGACGGCCATACCCCCGAAATTGGGCTGAGCGCTCCGAGATACCGGAGCGCTCAGCCCAATTTCGGGTTACGGGTCACGCCTTGGCGGCGTTGACCTTCTTGGCCAGCCGGCTCTTGCGGCGGGCGGCCTCGTTGCGGTGGATCACGCCCTTGGCGGCCGCCTTGTCGATGCGCTTGTAGGCCAGCCGGGCCTTCTCGTCCAGATCGTCACCGTCAGCCTCGATGGTCTCGACCACCTGCTTGGTGCGGGTCTTGAGCTCCGAGCGCACCGCCTTGTTGCGGACGCGGCGCTTCTCGTTCTGCTTGTTGCGCTTGATCTGGCTCTTGATGTTGGCCACGGGACTGCGGGCTCCACTTGGGGTCGGGTCGGATGATCCGGGTCGTTCTGAAAGCTGGACCAGCGTAGTGGCGCACGCCCTCCGCTGTCACACCCGCTCGGAAGCTTCGGCGGCGCCTTCCCCTCGGTCCTCCCCGTCAGCCGGTTCGGCCGGCCCGCTGTCCGGTTCGGGCCCAGCCTTGCCAACCCGAGATCGGCGCGGTCGTTCGCGGCAGCACACCTGGTCTGACCGCGGCACGGCGGCATCGCACTTCGAGGCCGCGGACGGCGGTCGGTAGCATCGACCGACTCTCCCCGACCGTCCGCTCGAAGGCACCATGGACCTCGCCAAGATCCGCAACTTCAGCGTCATCGCCCACATCGATCACGGCAAGACGACGCTGAGCGATCGCATCCTGGAGGTCACCGGCGCGGTGTCGGCCCGCGACATGCGCGCCCAGTACCTCGACTCCATGGACCTCGAGCGCGAGCGGGGCATCACGATCAAGCTGCAGTCGGTGTGCCTCGGCTACGAGGGCCACACCCTGAA
>JAGQTE010000312.1 GCA_020439175.1 Acidimicrobiales bacterium
CGCCGCGTCGACGGTGCGCAGCGGCGGGAACTCGGTGGGCAGGCCGGCGGCGCTCAGCTGGCCGATGCGCATCGGTTGCTCGATGCCCCGCAGGCGGTGCACCCCGAGATCGATCACCTCCGCGTCCGGTTCGAGATCCCCGGCGAGCTCGATCGTCGTCATCGACACCACCACCTGGCCGCCGTGGGCCGTGCCGAGCAGCCGCCCGCAGCGGTTCAGCGTCGGACCGGCGAAAGTGCCGTCGGGGTTCTGCCGGACCTCGCCCGCGTGCACCGCCGCCCGGATCCGAACCGGCTCGGTCGTCGGCCAGGGTTCGTCGAGCACCCGACGTTGCAGGTCGACGGCCGCGGCCAACGCGTCGCTGGGCGAGGCGAACACCAGCACCGAGCTGTCGCCCGCGCCCTGCTCGATCGCACGCCCGCCGCCGTGCGCGTCGGCGACCGCGTCCGTGAGCGCCACGAGCCGGGCCATCGCCTGGCCCATCGCCTCGGGCTCGTGCTCCCACGCCGCCGTCGAGTCCTCGACGTCGGTGAACACGAACGCCCGCACGCCGACCGAACCACCGGCGCCGCCCCCCGGCGCACCTGCTGCCATGGCGCTCATCTTGACCGAACCGGTCGTCGGTACGTCCCCCACCTGGGGGAGGTAGGCGGGCCGGCGTCCTCTGACGATGGTGCACGACGCCGGCCGACGCGCCGGACCGACGACCAGGAGGGCCGGCAATGGCCGACTACACCGCAATCGCGCTCGACCTCATGGACGGGTTCAACGCCCGCGACCTCGAGCGCGTGACCCGACACCTGCATCCCGGGTACGAGGCGACCTGGCCGCACGGCCACCTCGCCGGCGCCGACGCCATGGCCCACGAGCTCGGCATCCTCGCCGCGCTGCCCGACCTCCAGATGGCGGTGCAGCGCGTGACCGAGACCGACGACGGTGCCCTGGTGGAGGTCCGTGCCCAGGGCACCCACACCGGGGACTGGACCGCACCCGACGGCGAGCGGTTCCCTGCCTCGGGTCGTTCGATCGACGCGCCCATGGCACTCGTCATGGTCTTCGACGGCGACCAGGTGCGCGCCGAGCGCATCTACTTCGACCAGCAGACCCTCCACGACTCGCTCCGTCCGCTCACAGCGTGATCGAGGGATCACCTGGGCCCGCGCCTGAGGACGGCATGCCATGGTGATCGTGAGTAGGTTCTGCGCCGACCGACGCCGCGCCTGTCGCCAGGCGGGAACGAGCGATCGGCGAACCTGAGGAGCCTGGCGGAGGTTCCTCCCCGGTGCGGACGTGCTGGGCTCGCGCTCGAGAGGAGCACGATCATGGGCATCCCCGACCCCGTGGATCCCGGCACGGTGCACGAGCTGCAGGGCATCTTCGCCCCGGTGCACGACGAGCGGGACGTCGATGCGGCCATCACCATCTCGGGTCGCGTGCCGGACGATCTGCACGGCGCCTACCTGCGCAACGGACCGAACCCGCTGTTCCCACCGCTGGGCGGCTACACCTTCCCCTTCGACGGTGACGCCATGATCCACGGGCTGTGGTTCGACGAGGGGCGCGTCCGCTACCGCAACCGGTTCGTGTGGACCGACGAGCTGTGCCTCGAGCGTGACGCCGGACGAGCCCTGTTCGGCGGCGTGCTGAGCGGCTACGTGCCCGACGCGGACGCCGTGCCGGCAGCCTTCGCCGGGTCGCACAAGACGACGCCGTTCATCAACGTGGTCCAGCACGCCGGCCGGCTGTTCGCCTGTGCCGAGAGCCAGACGTGGTGGGAGGTCGACGCGGACCTCGCCACGACCGGGCCCGTGCATTTCGACGGGTCGATGGCCCGGCTCACCGCCCACCCGAAGCGCGACCCGATCACCGGCGAGCTCATCCTGTTCGTCTACCGCCACGACGCGCCGTACCTGATGTGGGGCATCGTCGGACCTGACGGCGAGGCCACCGTTCCGATGCAGCCGCTCGACGTGCCGGACGCCCCGCTGATGGTGCACGACTTCGCCATCACCGAGCACTACCTGGTGTTCGTCCTGGCGCCCCTGTTGTTCGACCCGACCGGGCAACACGACTTCGGACCCATCGCATGGCAGCCCGAGCGCGGCACCACCATCGCCGTCGTGCCGCGCCCCGGCACGCCCGGTTCGGTGCGGGTGTTCGAGACCGAGGCGTTCTGGATGTGGCACGTCGCCAACGCCTACGAGGACGGCGAGCGCATCGTGGTCGACACCCACCGCATGGATGACCCGTTCACGGCGTCGCCCGGCACCGTGCAGCTCGTGCGGCTGGCGATCGATCTCGCCGCCGGCACCGTCACCATGGATCGGCGTGACGATCGTTCGTGTGAGTTCGCCCGCATCGACGACCGCCTGATCGGCCGTCGCCACGACTGGTTCATCATCTCCGCCGACTCGGGCGACAACCCGTTCGGCGCCGACGCCTTCGACCAGCTGTGGCGCGTCGAGGGCGACTCGGGCGCGATCACGGAGCGGCGACTCGGCGCCGAGGGCATCGGCGAGTCGATCTTCGCTCCTCGCGCCGATGGCGACGGCGGCTACGTCTTGTCGTACCTCTACACGCTCGACGGCGACACGACCGACCTGCTCATCCTCGACGTCGACGACCTCGACGGGGACGAGGTCGCTCGCATCCACCTCCCGGTCCGTGTGCCCTTGGGGTTGCACGGATCGTGGGTCGACCCCTGACCTCGGGCGACACGCAACCCGGCCGGGTCGGGCCGCCGGCCGGACGGGGGCTCGGTCCCGTCGTGCTCGCACGCGATCCGGATTCGGACCCCAGGCGGTCGATTGGGGAGCATGGTCACGTGGCCCGACGTCGCACCTACCTGCCCGCCGAGCGCGTGAAGGCCGACTTGGTCGACGCGACGCTTCGCCTGATGGCGACGCGCCGTCCGTCCCAGGTGACCGTCCGCGAGATCGCCGCCGAGGCCGGCCATGACCATGCCCTCGTGTTCCGCCACTTCGGGGACAAGGCCACGTTGGTGCGCACGGCTTCGTTCGCTCTGCTGCTCGATTGGGCGGAGAGCGTGCGGGAAGCGGACGACGCGGTGGACGGGTTCGTCGCCGGCTTCGACTACCTCGCCACGCAGCCGTCCCTGGCCGGCGCCATCTCGACGTTGTTCACCGGCGATGAACCCGTCGAGCCCGGCACCGACTACCCGGTTGCAGACGCCCATGTCGCCCAACTCGTCGCGGCGGGGATGGGTGAAGGACCGGCTCGGACCTTCACCGTCGGGATGATCGCCATGTACAGCGCCTTCGCCGCCGCCGAGCGCTTCTGGGTCGGTGTTGGCCGCTTCGACGACGTGGCATCGGGGCGCGCCGCCATGCGCGAGCTCGTCCGCCACACGGTCGCCCGCGAGATCGCAGGCGCATCGTCGTGACGCGTCACGTCCGAGTCAGCGCGGTGGCGCGTGAACCTTGACCTTGAGGTTGGCTGATCGGAGCGCTTGCTCCAGCTGGGGTGACGACGCACTCAGGTACACGTGGGCGTTGAGCTGTGATGCCGCGGCAAGCGCCTCGATGCTCAAGATGTTCAGCTGATGGCGGCTGCGGAGCTCGGCAATGGTCGGGCCGAGCTCACGGAGGCTGAGCATCCCGATCTCGTCGGGGAGCTCCAACACAGCGGCGAGCGCTTGTTGGCGAAGCGTGTCGGGAAGCTCTGCGAACGGTCCAGACAGCACCCCGGCCCGTTCGTGCGCCCCGAGCGCTGCCTGGCAAAGCCGGACATACCAGTAGCCCGTCGTGTAGATCTCCTTCGACGCCAACAATCGTGGCGGGCGGCCCCGGAGGACCGCCCCGAGCAGCTGGTCGTCGATGAGCGCTGTGGTCACTCGTTGGCCAGTTCGTCGTCGCCGAACCCTCGTCGCGCCTGGTCCCAATCCTGGTCGGTCACCGAATCGAGCAGCTCGCGTCGGAGCTCGGCGGTCCCGCCGGGAACGATGACGATTGCATCGCCAAGGTCGAGATAGCCCACGTCGCCACCGTCATCGAGGCCCCAACGATGCCGGGCCGACGAAGGAAGACTCATTTGGCCACGGGATGAAACTCGTAGATCACCGGTCGCAGTCATGACCGGAACGTTACAAGGTAAAAACCAGCCATGCCTTGTGGTGGATGTCCCAGTCGCCCTGGTACTACCCCCGGTTGACACCAATGGTGGCACTATTGCCACCAGTGGAGACAAATGGGTATCCTGGCCTCGGGCGATCTGGGAGGCGAGGCATGCGGCGATTCTTCGTGGTGCTCGCGGCGGTAGCGATGGGCGTCGCGACCTGTGCCGTGGGCGTGCCGGCGGCTGCCGCTGCAGACGGTTCGGTCTCCGGCACCGTGTCGGATTCCGGTCACGTCGGCATCGGTGGCATCACCGTCAACGTCCGGCACTGGTACTTCGGGGTCGTGGTGGCCTCGGGCACGACGGCCGGCGACGGCACGTATGCCGTGCCCGTGGCGCCCGGTTCCTATCGCATCGAGTTCGTCGATCCCGGCGATGTCTACGCGCCTCGCATGGCGGGGGGCACCGACGGCGTCCCGACCTGGGTGGCCTCCGAGATCGTCGAGGTTCCCGACGGCGGTGCCGCGGTGCGTGACGTCACCATGCTCGAGAAGTACGCGTCCTTCTCAGGCACCATCACCGGTCCGGGTTCCGTGCCGCTGAGTGGCATGGCCGTAGAGGCGCGAGACGCCCTCGGCACCGTCGTGGCATCGACGGGGACGTCCGGAGATGGCACGTACGTTCTGGCTGTCCCGGCGCCGGCCTCGGTGCGCGTCTACGTGCGAGACCCCGGGTCGATCTACGGGCCCCTGTATCACCCCGGCGTCATCACGAAGACGGAGTCGACGACGTTCGCCCTCACCGCTGGCGATGCCGTGGTGGCCGACGTGACCCTGCCGGTGGGTGGCAGCCTCCAGGGCCAGGTCCGTGTCGGCCCACATCCACAGCACCAGATGATCGCCGCCGTCCTCGAGGCGTCGACCGGTGAGCTGATCACCGGTGCGCTCTCCGACGTCGCGGGCGGCTACCGCATCGATGCGCTGGCCCCTGGGGACTACAAGGTCGGGTTGATCGATCCCACGTACCTGATCGGCGATCCGGCGATCGCGCTGCGTCCGGTGCTCGTGCCGGATCAGGACCTCGGCGTCGCCGGCCTGGAAGCAGCGCTCGCGGCGTCAACGCCGTTCACGGTGTCGTCCGGCGGGGTGGCCGACGTGGGCACCCAGACGATGGTCGGCGCCGACTGCCACCCGGCCGTGCTGGGACCCGGTGTCGAGCTGCCGGGAGCCGACCTGTCCGGCAAGCATCTCGAGGGCTGCCCGCTCGGGGGCAGCGACCTGACCGGCGCGGATCTCAGCGGCGCCCACCTCACCTATGCCGACGTTGCCGGCGCGGACCTGCGATCAGCCGACCTGACCGGCGCCGACCTCACCGGCGCCACCGGTGTCCCCGCGACCGATCAGGCGACGACGTTCGCTACGACGACGTGCCCGAACGGCACCGCAGCGTCGCCGAGCTGCGAGGAGTGGGCGCAGACGCTGACGGTCACCAACGGCGAGGACGTCCGTGACGACGATCCAGGTGACGGCGTCTGCCAGGACGTCGGGGGCGGACCGGGCGACTGCTCGCTGCGGGCGGCCATCGACGAGGCCAACGCCTCATCCACGACCGACACGATCACGGTCGACGCCACGGTCGGCACGGTCACCCTGGCCCGGGCCGGGGTGGACAACACGAACGCCGACGGTGATCTCGACGTGACCGACGAGCTCACCATCGAGGGCAACGGCGCGACGGTGGCACAGACCGTCGGCGACCGGGTCCTGCACCTCCACGCCGCCACGGTGCTGCGCGACCTGACGGTAACCGGCGGCGCCGTGAGCGGCGACGGCGGCGGGGTGTTCGTCGCCGCACCGGCGACGCTCGACCGGCTGACCATCACCGGGAACGAGGCGGTCAACGGCGGCGGCCTGCGGGTCGGCGCGACCGGAGACCTGACGCTGCGCAACTCGACGATCGCCGACAACACGGCCGACGCCGGGAGTGGGTTGGCGGCCAGCGGCGCCGTTGCCGTCGTGAGCTCGACCGTCAGCGGCAACACGGCGTCCACCTCGAACGGAGGTGCGATCCGGACGAACACCGGTGCGTTGGTGTCGTTGCTGTTCGCGACGGTGGCCGACAACACCGGCGGCAACCTGCGGGCGCCGGTCGCGGCGGTGACGGTCGGCGGGTCGATCATCGCCGATCCGGCGACGGACGGGAACTGCGTCGGTGTCGTGGTGTCGGTCGGGTACAACCTCGCATCCGACGGCTCGTGCAACCTGATCGGCGTCGGTGACCAACCGGGCACCGATCCGCTGCTCGGGCCGCTCGCCGACAACGGTGGCCCGACCTGGACGCAGGCGCCCGCGTCCTCGTCACCGGCGGTCGACGCCATCCCTGCCGGCACGGTGTCGTTGTGCGATGGCGCCGTGCCGAGCGACCAGCGCGGCGTCGTGCGACCCCAGGCGACGAGCTGCGACGTCGGCGCCGTCGAGGCGACGGGGGGAGCGTTGGTCGTCGACGACGGCGCTGATGCCCGCGACGCGACCCCGGGTGACGGCACCTGCGACGACGGCACCGGACGGTGCACGCTGCGCGCCGCCATCGACGAGGCCAACGCCCTCGGCGGGCCGCAGACGATCGTCATCGACGGGTCGGTCCCGACGGTGACCTTGGCGCTGAGCGGCACGGGGGAGAACCTCAACGCTGCAGGGGACCTCGACATCACCGACAGCGCCACCGTCGTGGGCAACGGGGCGACCGTCGACGCCGCCGGCCTGGCGAGCGCCGACCGCGTGGTCGAGATCGTCGGCGGCATCGACGTGACCCTCGCCGATCTCGTGATCACGGGTGGGGACGCCACCGGATCGGGCGGATCGGGCGGTGGGATCCGCGTCGCCGGGAACGCCGACGTGACCCTCGAGCGAGTCACGGTGCGCGGCAACAGCGCTCCCGCCGCAGGGGGCACGGGCGGTGGGATCGCCGTCCAGGTCGGCACCCTCACCGTGCGGGATTCGACGATCGCCGACAACACCGGCGCCGGACAGGGCGGCGGGATCCACGCGGTCGGCGGCGGGACGATCGCACTCACCAACGCCACGGTCACGGGCAACGCCGCCCCGACGGGCGGCGGGATCTACGTGTCCTCGTCGAGCGCATCGCTCATCTCGTCGACCGTGGCCGGCAACGGGAACGACAACATCCGGCTCGCCCCGTCCGGCCTGCTCAGCCTGTGGGGTTCGATCGTCGCCGACCCGACGTCGGGGAGCGACTGCAACGGGGGAACGAAGATCAGCAACGGCTTCAACATCGACTCCGACGGCTCGTGCAGCCTGAGCGGCGTCGGTGATCAACCGTCGGTGGATCCGCTCCTGGGTGCGCTCGCCGACAACGGCGGGCCGACCGAGACTCGGCCGGTCGGGACCGGATCGCCGGCCATCGACGCCATCCCGGATGGGACGGCGACGTTGTGCGACGGCAGCCTCACCACCGACCAGCGCGGGATGCCGCGTCCGCTCGGCGCGGGCTGCGACATCGGAGCCGTCGAGACGCTCGCCTCGGTCACGGTGACCGGCGGCGGCGACACCCACGACCTCGTGCCGGGTGACGGCGTGTGCGCCGACGGCCTGGGCGCCTGCACGCTGCGCGCCGCCGTGGAGGAGACGAACGCCGTCGCCGGCGCGCAGACGATCGTCGTCGATCCATCGGTCCCGACCGTGACCCTGACCCTGCCCGCCGGTGGTGGTGGCGGCGAGCTCGTCGTCGAGGACGACCTCTCGATCGAGGGCAACGGCGTCGTGGTCGACGGCAACGGTGCGGTGACGGGTGCGCGCGTCTTCCGCCTCAAGGACGTGACGTCGCATCTGGCGGACATGACGATCACGGGCGGGCACGGCGACTTCGGGGGCGGGGTCCGCGTCACGCTCGGCGGCGCCGCGCACCTCGACCGGGTGACCCTGGCCGGCAACACCGCCTCGAGCGCAGGAGGCGGGCTCTTCGTCAACACGGCCAGCGTCACGATCACCGACTCGACGATCGAGGGCAACCAAGCAGGTCCGGGCGGTGGCGGCGCGCTCGTGGCGGCGACCGGCGCGCCGGTGACGATCTCCAACTCCACGGTGACCGCCAACACCGGGCCCGGCGGCATCCGGATCGTGACCGGCGCGAGCCTCGACCTGCGTGCGTCGACCGTGACGGGCAACGAGGGCAACATCGTCAGAGCGGGAGCGCTGTCGATGCAGCTGACGGGTTCGATCATCGCCAACCCGGCCTCCGGGCAGAACTGCGCGGGCACGATGACCTCGTCGGGGTTCAACGTGGCATCGGACGCGACGTGCGGTCTGGCGGCCACCGGTGATCAACCGAACACCGATCCGCAGCTGGGGGCATTGGCCGCCAACGGCGGACCGACCGAGACGCAGCGCCCCGCGCCGACGTCGCCGGCGATCGACGCGATCCCCGCCGGGACGGGCACGCTGTGCGACGGCACGTTCGCCGTCGACCAGCGCGGTGTGGCTCGACCCAACGGCACGGGTTGCGACGTGGGAGCGGTGGAGTACCTCTCGTCGGTGACGGTCGACGACGGGGGCGACACGCACGACGCCGCACCGGGCGACGACGTGTGTGCCGACGGGAACGGCGCGTGCACGCTCCGGGCGGCGATCGATGAGGCCAACGCCGTCGCGGGTCCACAGACCATCACGGTCGACCCGTCGATCACCGCCATCACCTTGGCGTTGCCGGGCAACAACGAGAACGCCAACGCCTCAGGCGATCTCGACGTCACCGACGAGACGACGATCGAGGGCAACGGGGTGACGATCGATGCCAACGGCTCGGTGCTCCACGACCGGGCGATCGACGTGCGGTCAGGCGGCCTGACCCTGCGCGACGCGACGCTCACCGGTGGCGCCCCGAACGCCCTCGCGTCCCGAGACGGCGGGGCGTTGGTCGCCAACGCCACCACGACCCTGGAGCGGGTGCACCTGACGGGGAACACCGCCAACTACGGCGGCGCCGTGCGGATGAACGCGGTCACGGTCACGATCATCGATTCGACCATCGCGCAGAACACGGCGGTCGAGGGCAGCGGTCTGACGAGCGCCGGCGGCGACGTGTCGTTGGTGGGCACGACGATCACCGCCAACGCCGGCACGGCGGCGGCTGCGGTCTACCTCAACCCCGGTTCGACCGCGTCCCTCGTCAACACCACCGTCGCGGCCAACACCTCGGGCGGCATCGCCGCCGTCGCCGTGCCGGTCGAGGTCACGCTGTCGACGGTGACCGCCAACGGGGACGGGAACCTCAAGGGGTCGGGCACCTACACCATGGCCGGGTCGGTGATCGGTGCGGCGCAGACCGGACCGGACTGCGCCGCCACGGCGACGATCGTCTCCGGTGGCTACAACCTCGACTCGGACGGCACGTGCGCGCTGGCCGGGGTCGGTGATCAGTCGACCACCCTGCCCGGTCTGGCGGCGCTCGCCGACAACGGCGGCCCGACCGAGACGCAGCTCCCCGCGTTGACCTCACCGGTGATCGACGCCATCCCGCCGGGCACGGTCGGGCTCTGTGACGGAACGGTCCCCACCGACCAGCGTGGCGTCGGACGTCCCGTCGGGGATGGTTGCGACGCGGGCGCCGTCGAGGCACCCGACGACCGCGTGGTCGTCGACAGCGCTGCCGACTCGGTCGATGCCGACCCGGGTGACGGCTTCTGCGCCGACGCGTCGAACGCCTGCACGCTGCGGGCCGCGATCATGGAGACGAACACGCTGGCGGGCGCGCAGGTCATCGACGTCGATCCGTCGATCACGACCGTCGGGCTCGTCCTCGCCGGATCGGGTGAAGACGCCGCAGCCACCGGTGACCTCGACGTGGTGGACGACCTGACCATCTTCGGCAACGGCATCACGGTGGATGCCGGAGGTCTGGCCACACGCGACCGCGTCGTGGACGTCGATTCGGCGCCGGGCGTGGTCGAACTGCACGACCTGACGTTGACTGGCGGTGCCTTCGGCGGGTCGGGCGACGGCGGCGGCATCCGGGTCCGCAACGCTCCGGTCGTGCTCGTGGGTGTGACCATCGCGGGCAACGCGGCGACCTCTGGCGGTGGCGCCTGGGTCGGGTCCTCGGGGTCGTTGACGCTCACGAACGTGACCGTCAACGACAACACGGCGTCGGCGACCGGCGGCGGCGTGACGCTGGGTGACGCGTCCGCCAGCCTCGACATCCGCGGGTCGACGGTCAACGGCAACGACGCCGTCGATGGCGGAGGTGTGCACCTGAACGGCTCGTTGGCGCAGATCGTCCTGTCGACGGTCTCGGGGAACGCCGCCTCCAGTGACGGAGGCGGCGTCTGGCTGCACGCG
>JAGQTE010000313.1 GCA_020439175.1 Acidimicrobiales bacterium
CGGCGCGCCACGTCGAGGGTCTGCGCCGTCCGGCGGCGCAGGTGGGCGCCGCTCGGCGCGCGCAGGTGGTACGGGTGCGGGATGGGGGCGTCGGCGCGCACGGCGCCAGCTTGGCACGGTGACACGGCCGTCAGGGACGAGGCCGTACGATCGTGCGGATGGACGGCACGGTGCACCCGGACTTCGCCAACGTCGCCCGCACGTTCCGCCATCAGCTGCAGCGCACGACCGGCGGCGCGGCGGTCGCCGTGTACCACCACGGCGAGCTGGTGGTCGACCTGTGGGGCGGCACCCGCGACGACGACGAGCCGTGGGAGGCCGACACCCTCGCCATGTGCTTCTCGACGACCAAGGGCATCACGTCGACGGCGCTGCACCTGCTCGCCGACCGCGGCCTCGTCGACTACGACGAGCGGGTCGCCACCTACTGGCCGGAGTTCGCCCAGTCCGGCAAGGGGCGGGTCACCGTCCGCCAGCTGATGAGCCACGCCGCCGGCCTGCACCGCATCCGCACCATCGTCGACCGCGCCGACCGGATGCTCGACTGGGAGTACATGGTCGATGCGCTCGCCGGCGCTGAGCCCGCCTACCAGCCGGGCACCGCCAACGGCTACCACGCCCTCACCTATGGCTGGCTGGTCGGTGAGGTGGTGCGCCGCGTCGACGGCCGCGACCTGGCGACGTTCGTGCAGGAGGAGCTGGCGGTCCCACTCGGGTTGGACGGCCTGTTCCTGGGCTGCCCGCCCGAGCAGCGTCACCGGGTGGCGCCGTTGACGCGCATGGGTCACCTCACCGTCGGTGCTCGCCCGTTGCGCGAGCTCCAGCGGCGCTTCGGCGAGCAGGCCGGCAAGGCGCTGTCGGCCTTCGGCTCGCCGATCAACCCGCGCCGGATGATCAACGCGCTGGCGCCGCGCGGCGTCGAGGACGTCCTGTGGGACACCGACGTGATGGACGCCTCGATCCCGGCCGCCAACGGCTTCTTCGACGCCCGCTCGCTGGCGAAGGTGTACGCCGCGCTCGCCGGTGACGGCACGCCCGGCGGTCCCGGCGCCATCGGCGGCGTGCGGCTGCTGTCGCCCGGGACCGTCGACCGGGTCGGGCGCATCCAGACGTGGCGGCGCGACCTGGTGCTGGTGGTGCCGATGCGATGGCGGCTCGGCTACCACCTCGTCGGCACGACCCGCGGCGTCGTGCACGAGGGCTTCGGGCACTTCGGCTTCGGGGGCTCGGGCGCCTGGTGCGACCCCAGCCGCGGCCTGGCGGTGGCGATGGTGTGCAACCGCGGCATCGGCACGCCGGTGGGGGACCTGCGGTTGTTCCAGCTGGGCGCTTCGGTGATGGACGCCGTCGGCGCCCGCAGCCGGCGCGCCGGCCTGGCTGACGCGGCCTGACCGACGCGGCTCAGCCGAGGGTTCAGCTCGGGTGGTCCGGCGGTGTGTACACCGCCACGTCGATGCCGCCGTTGGCGGTGGTGACGGCAGGCGCCAGGCCCAGGCCGGTGTGCCCGACCAACGTGGCGTCGGCCGCCACCAGGCCGACACGCCACCCGGCGAAGCGCTCACGCACGACGTTGCCGAGCGCGGCGTACAGGTTGCGCAGGTCCCGACCGCCGCTGTCGACGCGCTTGCCGTACGGCGGGTTCGTCACGATCCACCCGCTCGTCACGCCGTCGGGCGGCGTCAGGGCGCTGACCGGACCCTCGGCCACGTCGATCAGGTCGACCACACCGGCGGCCTCGGCGTTGGCTCGGGTGGCCTCGACGGCTGCCGGGTCGCGGTCGGACGCCACGATGGCCACGCCGACGGGACGGCGGTCCCGCTCCGCGGCAGCGAGCTCGCCGGCGACGCTGGCCCAGGTGCCCGGCTCGAACGCCGGCCAGTGCTCGAACGAGTACGACCGGCGCAGCGACGGCGGCAGCCCGGCAGCGAGCCGCGCCGCTTCGATCGGGATCGTGCCGGCGCCGCACATCGGGTCGACGAGCGCACCGCTCGCCGCCTCGCCGTCCCAGCCGACGGCGGCGAGCGCGGCGGCGGCCAGGGTCTCGCGCAGCGGCGCCGGGCCGGCGGCGACGTGCCAGCCGCGCCGGTACAGGGGCAG
>JAGQTE010000037.1 GCA_020439175.1 Acidimicrobiales bacterium
CCGGCGCATGGCCGCCGACACCGTCGACGCCGTCGTCGACGACCTCGGTGCGGCGCTGCCGACGGGGGTCGCCCGCCGCAGCCGCACCAAGAAGCTCCGGCTGCACGGCGCCGAGGGGTACGACGACGTCCGATCGGGCGCCGACCGGCTGTCGTCCACGCTCGACGGTGCCGCCGTGCAGCACCTGCTCGGCCGCTACGGCACCGACACGCGGACCCTGCTCGCCATGGTCGAGCGCGAGCCGGCGCTCGGTGAGGTGCTGGTGCCCGGGTTGCCGTACCGCAAGGTCGAGGCGGTGTTCGCCGCCCGCTACGAGATGGCCCGCAGCGTCGACGACGTCCTGTCCCGCCGGACCCGGGCGCGCCTGCTGGGCCGCGACGACTCGATCCGGGCCGCCGAGTCGGTGGCGGCGCTCATCGCCGAGGACCTCGGTCTCGACGCCGACGCACGGCGCGCCCAGGTCGAGCAGTATCAGGCTGCGGTCGACGCCGAGCGGACCACGGCAGGCCTGCCGCCCACCACGCTCGACGCCCTGCTCGCCGCCTCCACCGGCGCCTGAGCACCGGCCGCGCCACCGGGCCGCCTGCGCACGGCGAGACCCGGCGATCCACCCACCCGCGAGGAGCAAGCGATGACGACCACCAGCGTGCCCGAGCCCCTGCCGGAGCCAGGACCCGGCGCACCGACCCCGCCGATCGCCCTGGCGGGCGATGCTGCCGACGCCCGGGCACGGTTGGCGATGGACCGGGTCGAGGTGCCCGCCGAGGTGCTGGGCCGGCTCACCAACGCCTGCGCCACCGTCACCGACGACCGGGCGACCGTCGCCGAGGCCAGCCGCGACTGGTGGCCGCTGGCGATGGTGTGGGCGACCGAGGGCGCCGTCGCCGGGTTGGGCTCGGTGGTGTGCCGGCCGTCCACGGTCGAGGAGGTCCCCGAGGTCCTGGCGATCTGCAACGCCGCCCGCATCCCGGTGACGGCCGCCGCCGGACGCTCGGGCGTGTGCGGGGCGTCGGTGCCGCTGTACGGCGGCGTCGTGCTCGACCTGTGCGACCTGGCGGGCATCCGTGACGTCGACGACACCTCGATGGTGGTCGACGTGCTCGCCGGCACCTTCGGCGACCACTTCGAGCACGAGCTGCGCAACCGCCACAACGTGACCGTCGGCCACTGGCCACAGTCGATGGCCCTGTCGACGGTCGGCGGCTGGTTGGCCTGCCGCGGCGCCGGCCAGCTGTCGAACCGCTACGGCAAGATCGAGGACATGGTGATCGGGCTCGACGTCGTGCTCGCCGACGGCACGACGCTGCACACCGGCGGCCAGGCCCGCCAGTCGGTCGGCCCCGACCTCAACCAGCTCTTCGTCGGCTCCGAGGGCACCCTCGGCATCATCACCGGCGCCCGGCTGCGGGCGCATCCGGCGCCGGTCGCCGAGCTGCGGGCCGCCTACGGCTTCGCCTCGTTCGCCGACGGGCTCGACGCCTGCCGGCGGATCCTGCGCCGGGGTGCCACGCCGGCGGTGCTGCGCCTGTACGACGACGTCGAGTCCCAGCGGAACTTCGGCACGACCGACACCCACATGGTGCTGGTGCTCGACGAGGGCGACCCGACGCTGGTCGCCGCCACGATGACCGTCGTCGCCGAGGAGTGCCGCAACGCGCTCCTGCTCGACCCGGCCTTCGTCGGCACGTGGATGGAGCACCGCAACGAGGTCAGCGCGCTGGAGCGCCTCATCTCGGGCGGCCTCGTCGTCGACACGATGGAGATCACCGGACCGTGGGCGGCGCTCGACGCCATCTACGTCGATGCCGTGTCGGCGATCAAGGACGTCGACGGCACGCTCGCCGCCTCGGCGCACCAGTCGCATGCCTACGCCGACGGCGCCTGCTTGTACTTCACGTTCGCCGGCAAGGTGGCGCCCGACGCCCGCGACGCCTACTACCGCGCCGTGTGGGATGCGGGCACCCGCACCGTGCTGCGCCACGGCGGGTCGCTCAGCCACCACCATGGCGTCGGCATCAACCGGGCGCGCTTCGTGCGCGACGCCCTCGGCAACGGGCTCGACGTCCTCGCCGGCATCAAGGCGGCGTTGGATCCCCACGGCATCTTGAACCCGGGCAAGCTCGGGCTCGACAACCCGTTCGGCGCCAACCCGTTCGTCGACGGTTCGTTCGCCGACGGGGGCGCCGGGTGAGCGACCCCGCACCGTCCGACCTCGACGGTGCCGGTGCCGACGATCCGGGGAGCGGAACCGGCGCCATCGACTGGCGTGCCGTCGTCGTCGGTGCCCTCGTCGGCGGCGCCATCGCCTTGCCGGCAGGACTGCTCGGACGCGTGGCGCCGGAAGGCTCGGTGGTCGGCCTGCTGGCAACGCTCGCCGTGGTCGTCGGCCTGGCGACCGGCGGGTACGCCGCGGCGCAGCGCCGGATCGACATGGCCATGGCCCACGGGGCTCTCGCCGGCCTGCTCGCCTACGTCGGCGTGCAGGGCATCGGCGTCATCACCACGCTGGCGCGCGGCGACGAGCTGCGCCCGCTCGGCTACCCGCTGCTCGCCGCCATCTCGACGAGCTGCGGCATCCTGGGCGGCTGGGTCGCCACCCGCAACCGTCGACGGGACCTGGAGGGTTGAGATGTCCGTCCTCGTGATCGATGTCGGGACCAGCGGGCTGCGCGCCGCGCTCGTCGCCGACGACGCCACCATCACCGCCGAGCACCACCTCGTGCTGCTGCCCGACTCGCCCGCCGCCGGGCTGGTCGAGTTCGACGCCGCCGCCATGGCCGGCGCCGCGCTCGACCTGGCGCAGCGGGCGCTCGACGGCGCCGACGACGTGCGCGCCGTCGGCATCGCCAACCAGCGCGCCTCGACGATCGTGTGGGATCGCGCCACGGGCGTGCCGGTCGGGCCGGGGCTCGGCTGGCAGGACCTGCGCACCGTGGGCGAGTGCCTGGTGCTGCAGGCCGAGGGGCTGCGCCTAGCGCCGAACCTCAGCGCCACCAAGATCGCCTGGCTCCTCGACCAGCACGACCCCGGGCGCGACCGCGACCTGTGCGTCGGCACCGTCGACAGCTGGATCGCCTGGACCATCTCCGGCGGCGCGCACCACATCACCGACGCCACCAACGCCGCGCTGACCGGCCTGGTGACGGTCGGCGGCGACGACTGGGACGATCGGGTGCTCGACATCCTGCGGATCCCGCGGTCGATGCTGCCCACCATCGTCGACTCGACCGGCGACCTCGGCGAGGCCACGGCCCTGCCGGGTGCACCGCCGATCTGCGGCATCGCCGGCGATCAGCAGGCGAGCCTGATCGGTCAGGGGTGCGTGGCGCCCGGCCCGGCGAAGATCACCTTCGGCACCGGGGGCATGCTCGACACGGTCATCGGCCCCGAGCGCCCGGGCTTCGCCACCCGCGGCGGTGGCGGGACGTTCCCCATCATCACCTCGCGGCGCGGCGGCGAGACGGTGTGGGGCCTGGAAGCGATCATGCTCGCCGCCGGCACCAACGTGGAGTGGCTGCGCGACGACCTCGGGCTCATCGACGACGCCGCGGCGTCGCACGACGTGGCGGCCGCGTGCGAGACGACCGACGGCGTCGTGTTCGTGCCGGCGCTGCTCGGCCTCGGCACCCCGCACTGGGACTACGGCGCACGGGGGACGCTGCTCGGCGTCACGCGCGGCACCGGTCGACCCCAGATCGTCCGGGCCGTGCTCGAGGGCGTCGCCCATCGCGGCGCCGACCTGGTCGAGGCGACCGAGACCGATGCCGGTCGGCCCATCGACCACCTGCGCGTCGACGGCGGCATGAGCCGGAACCCGACGTTCGTCCAGGCCCTCGCCGATGCTGCGGCCCGCCCCGTCGAGGTGTCTCCCGTGGTCGAGGCCACCACGCTCGGAGCCGCCTACCTGGCCGGCATGGCGATCGGGACCTGGGGCTCGTGGGACGACGTCGCCGCCTCGTGGTCCCCGATGCGTGCCGTCGAGCCCGCCGGCCCGACCGACCGCGATCGGTGGCGGGACGCCGTCGAGCGCGCCAAGGGCTGGTTCGGCGACCTGTCGGCCCTGGACTTCTGACCGGACGCCGCTGCAGCGGTGGGGCGGTTTCCCCCGGGACCCTCCGGGGCACTAGAAAACACGTCTGGCAGTCCCCCGACGAAGGAAGCGCTGATGGACGCACGGGCCCTCCGACGGATGGCAACCGAGGCCGACGAGCAGCATCGCGAGGCGATGCGCACCATGCCTGCGGACCTCCACGAGCGCCACTTCTCGACCGCCGATCCCGACCGGACGGCGTCGCGGCGTCGCTTCCTCGGCACGGTGGGCCTCGGAGGCGCCGCCATCGCCATCGCCGGCATCAGCGTGCCCGTGCTCGGCGGCGTCGCCGGCGCCCAGGCCGCCGAGGAGCCCTACGCCCCCGACGCCGCCGACCTGCAGCTCGCCACGTTCGCCTGGGCGCTGGAGCTCACGGCTGCCGCCGCCTACGGGCTCGCCGAGGGCACGAAGGTGCTCACGTCGGGCGAGGCAGAGGTGGTTCGGCTGTTCCAAGGCCACCACAAGGACCACGCTGCGGCGTTCGAGACGCTGCTCGGCACGGTCAAGGGCGAAGAGGTGGGCGGCACCACGTCGACGACCGCCGCCGCCACGCCGATCCAGTCCCTCGTCGACGGGCTGGGCCCCCAGATCACCGGCGCCCCCGACGCGGCATCGCTGATGCAGGTGCTGCTGTCGATCGAGGAGGGCGCCGCCGCCACCTACCTGCTGGCGCTCGGCAACCTCGACGACACGCTGCTGGCCGAGTCCGCTGCCAAGATCCTGCCCGTCGAGTCGCAGCACGCCGTCGTGTGGAGCCAGCTGCTGGAGGTCCCGATCGAGGACTACCTGCCGGCGTTCCAGACCACCGCCGACGCCTTCGACCCCGCGAGCTACGCCGGCTGAGCGCCGCGCCCCCGGAAGGACCACGATGACGCTGTCCCGTGACGAGATGCGACGTGAGCTCGACGCCATCAAGCGCGAGCACGAGGCGGACATGGCCGGGCGACCGGGCCTGCTGCGCCGGCTCTTCGACCCGGAGTCCCGGGTGCCGGCCGAGGTGCGCGCCGCTGCGGCGGGTGCGCCGAGCCGCCGCCAGCTGCTGACCGCCGGTGGTCTGACCATCCTGGGCGCCGCCGTCGTCAGCGCTTGCGTCGAGCCGCCCGAGGAGCGCCAGATCCCGGTGACCGGTGCCGGCAAGGAGACCACGACCACCTCGATGTCCTCGGCCGACATGGAGGCCATGAACCTGACCGTGCTGCGGGTCGGTCAGTCGATCGAAGCCTTGGCCGTGCAGCAGTACGAGGCCGTCGTCGGCGCCGCCGATGCCGAGCTCGCCGACGTGCTCACGCTCTTCGCCGAGCAGCACCAGGAGCATGCACAGTCGTTGAGCGACGCCATCACCTCCCTCGGCGGCGAGCCGTACCAGGACGGCAGCCAGGCGTGGGACAAGCCCAACCCGGCGCTGCTCGAGGCGCTGGCCGAGCCGATCGCGCTGGCCACCGACAACACCGGTGTGCTCGCCTTGGCGTTGATCCTCGAGAACGTCGCCCAGCAGACCTACACCTACCAGGTGAAGAACCTCTCCGAGCCCGAGCTGCGGGCCGCCGCCATGAGCATCGGCGGCATCGAGGCCCGTCACATGGCGGTGCTGCTCGGCATCGAGACCCCCGACACGCCCACCGCTCAGGCGCCGTTCCCCTTCGGCAAGACGCTCGATGCGGTCAAGGAGGGCGAGGCGGTCGAGGTCGTCGGCTCGGGCCAGTAGCTCGGTCTGCAAGCTCGGGTCCATCGCTTGTGCCCACCCGCGGCGCTCGCTCCGCCGGGGTCCGCATTGGTTGCGCATACAAGCTGATAGTCGCCAGGTAGCCTGTCGCCCAATCCGCGACGCCGTCGGCACCGAACCGGGGTGACGACGCGCACCCAGGGGGCACCATGCACCGACCGACCGGAACCACTTCCCGCCTGCTCGGCGGAGCCATCGCCGCAGGCCTGCTGCTGGCGGGCTGCTCGTCGGGGAGCTCCGACGACGCCGCCGGCGGGGAGGTTGCGTCGGACGCATCGACGTCGTCGACCGTGGCGGTGAACGCCGGGGCGGAGGTGGAGGTCAGCGAGTACCGGTTCCTCCCCAGCCAGATCACGATCGACAAGGACCAGTTCGTCCAGTGGACCAACGACGGCGACCGGGTGCACCTGATCACCCACGACACGCCCGTCGACGCCGATCGCAAGTTCAAGTCGGACAACATCGAGCCGGGCCAGTCGTTCCAGTTCATGTTCACCGAGCCGGGCACCTACGAGTACTTCTGCGCCATCCACCCGGACACGATGCACGGCACCGTCGTCGTCAGCTGACGCCACCCCCGTTCTGGTGCGGAACTCGCGTCGTTTCCGACGCGAGTTCGCCACCGGTACGGGATGGTGAACTCGCCGAGCGATTGCTGTGGCGCTCGTGTCGGCGGCGCCGCCACAATGGCGGGCGTGGTGAGTCGGCCGGGTGACCGCGGCACGACGGGTTCGCTCGATCGTGTCGAGGAAAGTCGGGGCTCCACAGGGCACGGTGCTGGCTAACGGCCAGGCAGGGCGACCTGACGGAAAGTGCAACAGAGAGCAGACCGCCGATGGGGTCGCTCGCCTCGGCGGGTGGCTCACAGGCAAGGGTGAAACGGTGGTGTAAGAGACCACCAGCGTCCCGGGTGACCGGGGCGGCTCTGCAAACCCCACCGGGAGCAAGGCCAAGCGTTGGGATGGACGGCCCGTCCGGATCTTCGGATCCACCCACTGGTAGGCCGCTGAGATGGATGGTCACCCAGGCGCCGCAAGGCGCTGGACAGAACCCCGCTTACAGGCCGACTCACCACCACACCACGACTGATCGCGGCGCAGAACACGCCCGTGTCGACGACGAGCCTCACGAGCGGAGCGCAGCGCAGCTGCGAACGGCTCGTATTGCACGGCACATGGGAGCACGGACCGGTACCCGGCCGGCGGCAGGGGCGAGACTCCCGCGCCTCCTGAGGTCGGCACTTGCCGGAATGGTGGCGTGTGCCGCATTGGTGATCGCCGGCTGCGGCTCTGATGAGATCGACAGCATGAGTGATCTGATGCGCTGGTCGCATCGCGAGTCACTCGACGAGAACCGGGTGGATGACCCTGACTGGTTCACCGAGCGAACCCAGCTGCCGGCGTGCGGCACCGTGGACTACTTCCAGCCCGACCCCGACAACTGCTTCAAGCAGGCATACGAACGAGGCGAGCCGGCGGAGTTGGTGACGCGGTAGGCGCTGCGCAACGGCGACAGCTTCGTCACGTACTGGCGGGTCCTCGAGCCCGGCAGCTACGAGCTGTTCCAGAGGTATCGAGACCCGGGGGTCGGGTCGGCATCGGACACAGAGCTGTATGAACCGATGATCCATTGGTCGCGCGCCGTATGCACGAGGTACTCGTGGCCACCAGGCGATCAGGGTCTCGTGCCCAACGACTTCGCCGACGACGCTCCCGACGATCTCTGCCGCGTGATGCAGGAGGAGACCGTCGAGGCCGAACGCCCGCCCGATGTCGAGCACATGCGGGACTCCTACCTCTGCGCCGTTGAGGACGGGCGACCGATCCAAGACTGCTGAACCTCGGCGTGTGCGAGCGGTTGTCTCGTTCGGCGAGCACCACCACACCGGCGCAGTTATCGTCCGGCCCATGGCTGGGGGGACGGGTCGTGTCGAGTTGTGGCATCCCGACGAGGGCTGGGGGGTGATCGTCGCCGACGGCGCACCGGGTCCGATCTGGGCGCACCTCTCCGTGATCGAGGGCAGCAGCTACCGGCCCCTCGACGTCGACGACCTCGTCGACGTCGAATGGGAGCCTGCCAGCCAGGACGACTTCGACCTTCGGGCCACCTGGGTACGACCCACCACGCCTAGGCCAGAGGAACGGGCGCCGTGAACGAAGATCGCCCCTGCGTCAGCGCATCGCGACGCCCTCGCGATCGCCGAGGAGCGGCCACGACCGGGCCAGAGCGATCAGTCCGACCAGGCAGCCGACGGCGATGAGCAAGAACGCGCTGTTCGCCCCGAGCACCATCTCGGCCTCGGCGCGCCACGCGTACATGCCGTAGGACGCCAAGCCCATCAGGCCGAGGGTCGACAACCACATCCACGCCATGACGAGACGCCGAGCCGTCCGCCTCGATCGTGAAGGTGCATCGCCCGAATCGAGCGGATGCGCGACCGCTGTGCGCCGAAGGCAGGGCCACACGGTCGCAGCCCACACGATCATGGGCACAACCAATCCGTGCACCACGACCCCGATGACCCCGACCATGAAGCCCTGTCCAGTTCCCGGTGTGGTCCCGAGGCTGAACATGTCGTGCATCCGACCCGGGTTTGCACGCTCATAGGCGATCGCATCAGCGAACGTCGAGAGCAACCACGGGCGCACCCCGACGATCAGCACCAGTGCAGTCAGCAGCCCGCCAGCGGCGATCCAGGTGAGCTGCCGGGGACAACGGGGCGCCGGATGCGTCGGCATGACGGTGGCGCCAGCGTCTGGCGATCCCACACCCGAGGTTGGTAGCTGCCGCCGGTGCACGAGGTCGTCGGGCCAACCCCCGGGTGCGTTCGACGGCCCGGTATCGACACGGGACTGACCCGCCGCCATCGGCGCCCCACCGCTCGGTGGCTCTCCCCGCGCACCCACGGAGCCGACTGTAGAGAGGTCAACGCCCGAACACGCCGCGTTCAGCCCGTGGCAGGAGCGCCCGGGGACGTCCCCTGTGGCGTGCTGTGGCCGATCCTTTCGCTCCCTTGGCCGACGTCATGGCGTGGGACCTCAGTTGTCCGCGATGGCGCTCCTCGGGTTGCTCGATGGCGACGACCAAGTGCGCCGAGCGTGGAAGCATGTCCAAATGAGCGTGGCTCGCCGATTCGGAGGACCTGGTGAAGCGAAGACCGTCAGCCAAGGGACGGCGGGTGCAACCGGGCGAGGCTCGCAGGCGCACTCTGGCCGTGCTCGTAGCAGCCCTGCTAGCCGCCGCCGCATGTTCAGCGAGTCAGCTGTCGCCTTCGGAGCAGACGTGGGCGGAGAAATTGACCCTCGAGGTCGCCCGAATCAACGACCTCGTGAGCCTGAGACTCCTCCCCGCGTTGCTCGGCAACCCGAGCGAGTTGGGTGGGGTCGTCTCAGCGCTACGGGCAGCGACCCCGATTGGGAGGGCATATCAGCGGCCTGTTCGTCGCTGACGACCGAACTCGACGAAGTCCGGCTGGTCGCCGCTACGGCGCCGGACTCATTCACTGAGGTCGGCCGACAGCTCGACACCTATGCCGACGAACTCGCGGCGTTCTCGTCCGCCTGCGATTCCGCCGTTCTGAGCCAGGACGAACCTGCTCTGCGCAGTGCCTCGAATCATCTGAGCGCGGCCGGCGATGCGCTCGCCGAGCTATCGGAGATGTTGCCACCAGGGATCGGATGCCCTGACGATGTTCCGAATCGCCCCCAGAGCTGCGACGTCCCCGGGAGCTGACCTTCATGCCGTCACGGAAGCCAACTGCGCCGATGAGGGTCGGACGCGAACACGTGGCGCAGACGCTGAGTCGAGGGGGCGGGGACTCTTGAGAAGGCGAAACGTGGTGTTGCTGTGCATCTACGCCGGCCTTGTCGCGATTCTCGCATCGTGCTCGCTCTCGCCTACCCGGGCTGGGGCGCAAGGCCGTCTCGACGACCGCATCCGCACCGTGATGTACGGGACGGGCCCCTTCTCGACATCGGCGCTCGGCTCCGAATTCCGCTACGAGAACCACTATCCATTCGACTACTGCCGAGGGTCGGGTCCGCCCGTGACCGAGACGACCTACAGCAGTGACTACGACACCGAGGCGGCCACCGCCCGCATCACCCAGATCTTCGAGCAGGCCGGCTGGATGAGGGACGGGAGCCGGGTCGAGCCTGCAGGACAGGCGCTGCTTCGTTCCCAGGTGGATGGCTACGAGGCGACGATCGTTGTGCGTTCCCGTGCCAACAAGGGCAGGACCGCCCAGAGCCCGGGAACACGACGCACGGTTACCTCCGTCACCGGAGAGATTCTCGGCGGTGACACCCTCTGCTCGTCATGGCTGGACGGGGACCGACGCACCACCCATGGGGCTGCCACCGTGCACATCCGCCTCACGCTCACCGCACGGCCCCCGAAGCCGCCCATCGCGTCGGGAACCGACCAGCCGGCACCAACGTCGCAACGACCATGATCCGACGCCGACCGATCGGCCATCTCCTCGCCACCGGGGTGATCACCACCGTGCTGGTTGCGTTGGCCGCGTGCGCGTCGACATCGCAGCTCGACGCCGCATCGGCACCGGGCTCGACGGGAATCACGCCGACGACCCGCGCCACGGCGCCATCGACCACGACAACGACGTCCTCGCCGGGCACGGTCCCGGAGCCGACCCAGACCGTCACGGTCCCCGACGGTGACACCATCCCCGTCACGACCGTGCGCGCCGACGGGGGCGCGATGCGCCTACCGCTGGGCCAGGCTGTCGTCGTCGACGCGGACGGCTCGACGCTCGAGCTCGTGTCGATCGATGAGGACTCGCGCTGTCCCGAGGCCGCCGCGTGCGTGTGGGAGGGCGAGTTGCAGGTGACGGTGGACTACGTCGGCGCGTCCTCGGGGCCC
>JAGQTE010000314.1 GCA_020439175.1 Acidimicrobiales bacterium
CGTACGGCGACGCCGCCACCCGCTTCGACGGCACCCACGGCCCCACCGGAGATCGTGCCGCCCTGCATCGTCACGATGCCGCTGTGGACGTCGAGGACGCGGTCGGCGCCGTCGCCCACCAGCACCGCGCCACCGGCCTCCACCAAGAGGTCGCCCACCACGTCGAGGTCACCCGACGCCGACGCGTCCTCGCCCGTCCCGGCGATGGTCAGCCGGTGCTCACCCCCGGGCACGCGGATCACGTCCTGACCCGGCCGTGCGTTCGCCTCCATTACGGCGGCGCGCACCGAGCAGGTGCCGACCTCGTCTCCGCAGACGCCATCGCCCGGTGCCGGGTCGACCCCGTCGAGGACGGTGTCGACCTCGATCGGCTCGGGGATCGGCACGGGGACGTGGTCGGCGACCCGACACGCCGCACCCGCGCAGGAGGCCAGGGACGTGGTGTAGGCGTCGAGCGCCGCCAGGGTGGCTGCCGGCCAGCGATGGACGAGGTTGTCGAGCTCGTACGGGTCGGATCGCAGGTCGTACAGCTCGCGCTCGTCCGTGGCGTACCGCACGTACTTCCACCGGGCGGTGCGGAACCCCTGGAAGTCCGGTACCGAGGCGTCCGAGCCCGGCCGCAGCTCGAGCACGCCCGACGTCTCGTCGAGGTCCACGGTGCCGAGGAGGCTGAGGTCCTTCTGCCAGTGCTCGATCGGGAAGGCGCGCCGGTCGCTCACCCCGGCGCCGTGCCACTGGGCCGACAGGTCACGACCGTCGACGTGGCTCGGCGCCGCCACCCCCGCCAGGCCGAGGATGGTGGGCAGCAGGTCGACGTTGCCGGCGAGGTCCTCGGAGACGGTCCCGGCGGGCACACCGGGACCCCGGACGACGAAGGGCACGCGCACGTCCTCCTCGTAGGGGGCGTTCTTGCCCGCCAGCATCCCGTGGTGGCCGAGGTGGTAGCCGTTGTCCGAGCTGAACACCACGTAGGTGTCGTCGAGGTGGCCGGTGGCCGCGAGCGTGTCGATCAGGTCGGCCACCCCCTCGTCCACCGCCAGCAGCGTCTCGAGGCGGTCGGCCTCCTGTGCATCGAGGTGGGCGCGACGGCGGTCGCCGTGCGGTTCGAGGCCGCGCAGGTAGGCCGGCTTGTCCGACAGGTCGACCTCGTCGCGGCTGGGCGTCGGCGCCACGGTGGCGCCGGTGAACGCACCTTCGTGGCGCGGCGCCGGGACGGCCGGCGCGTGTGGTGCGTTCGGCGCCAGCCAGAGCAGGAACGGCTCGTCGGCTCCCCGGGCCTCGATGAACGCACGGGCCCGGCCGAACTGCACGTCGGTGAGGTAGTCCTCCGGCGCGCTGCCGCGGTCGACCAGGGTGCCGTTGTCGTTGAGCGTGTAGTCGTAGACGCCCGCGATGTTGTTGACGGCCACCATCCAGTCGTCCCAGCCGTCCGGCACCCAGGTCAGCGGCAGTGGCCGCGGGTAGCCGTTGAGGTAGCGACCGATCAGCCCGGTCGTGTAGCCGGCACGGTGCAGCAACGGCCCGAGCATGTCGGCCTCGAGCCCGGCGTCGTGCGCCGCCACGAACCCACCCGATGCGCCGACGTTGCGCAGCACCCCGGTGTTGTGGGCGTACTGCCCGCGCAACATGGTCACCCGCGACGGGCAGCACACGGGCACGCTGACGGCGTACTCGTCGAAGGTCCGCCCCTGCCGCACCAGCAGCTCCTGGACGTGGGGCAGCTGGGCGAGCTCGGCCGTGCTCATGTCGTCGGTCATCACGACCACGACGTTCGGGCGGCCCGGGCTCCCGGCGGCGACCGGCACCGACCGCAACGGGGTCATCCCCACGACGCTGCACAGCAACGTGATCAGCCCGACGGCGCGCGCGCCCGATCCCATCGCGTGCCGACGCGCACGTCGACCAGAGCTCCGCCCGACCCGGAACCCCATCCCGTCTCCTGTCATCTGCAGCCGCTGGTGCTATCGGCACCCCCATGGTCGCGCCTGAGCGTGGCGACCGCCCGCATTCGCAGATTTCAACGATTGTGCACATAGGATCTGCAGCAGCCGGCAAGGGTGCCGGCACCGCACGGAGGTACCCCGATGGTTCTGGCCGATATCACGCTCGGCGACATGCTGTGGTCGCTGATCGTCTTCTTCTTCTTCTTCATGCTCCTGATGATCTTGTTCCAGATCCTCGGGGACCTGTTCCGCGATCATGAGCTGTCCGGCGTGAGCAAGGCGATCTGGGTGATCTTCTTGATCCTGTTCACCCCGATCACGATGCTCGTCTACCTCATCGTGCGCGGCCAGGGCATGGCCAAGCGAGCCATGGACGCCCAGGTCGCCGCCCAGAAGCAGTTCAACGAGTTCGTGCAGCAGAGCGCGGCCGCGACCGGTGGCGGCGCCGACGGCGCAGCCGATCAGATCGCCAAGGCCAAGCAGCTGCTCGACCAGGGCGCCATCTCGCAGGCCGAGTTCGACGCCATCAAGGCCAAGGCGCTCGCCTGAGCCGAGCCCCACACGAACGCACCTGCGGGCGGGTTCGTCGAGGCGATGACCTCGGCGACCCGCCCGTCGTGCGTCCGGCGTCGCCAGGCCGGCCCCGGGGGATCGTCAGCCCCGGGTCTGGCCGGAACCGTGCACGACGAACTTGGCGGTCGTGAGCTGGCGCAACCCGAGCGGCCCCCGTGCGTGCAGCTTCTGGGTGGAGATGCCGATCTCGGCGCCGAACCCGAACTCCTCGCCGTCGACGAAGCGGGTGGAGGCGTTGACCAGCACGGCCGCCGCGTCGACCTCCGCCACGAAGCGGTCCGCCGCCTCCAGGGCACCGGTCACGATCGCCTCGGAGTGTCCGGACGAGAACCGGTTGACGTGGTCGATGGCCGCATCGAGGTCGGGCACGACCCGTACCGCCAGCTTGAGATCCAAGAACTCGGTGGCGTAGTCGTCGTCGGTGGCGCTGCCCGCGCCCGGCACGAGCGCCCGGGTGTGCTCGTCACCCACCAGCTCGACCCCGGCGAGCGCCTCGGCGGCCCGGGGCAGGAAGGCGTCAGCCACGGCCTCGTGCACCAGCAGGTTCTCGGCGGCGTTGCACACCGACGGGCGCTGGGTCTTGGCATTGACGATGATGTCGATCGCCATGTCCAGGTCGGCGGCGGCGTCGACGTAGACGTGGCAGTTCCCGTCGCCGTCGATGATGGTCGGCACCGTGGCGTGCTCGAGGATCGACGCGATCAACGACGGCCCACCCCGCGGGATCAGGCAGTCCACCACACCCCGCAGCCGCATGAACTCGACGGCCGCCTCGCGCGACA
>JAGQTE010000315.1 GCA_020439175.1 Acidimicrobiales bacterium
CTAGCCGCTCAGGCGTTGACCTTGGCGATGACGTCGCGTCCGAAGGCGGCGCAGGCGTCGGGGAGCTCGTCCGGCGAGAACGACGGCGGTGGGATGACGACGCGGGTGACGCCGATGTCGGCGAGCTCCTGACAGGCGCCGACCGGGTCGCTGCCGAACACGGTGGGGGACCCGAACGTCACCTCGATGGCGTCGGGGTCGCGGCCGGCCTCCTCGGCGGTCCGGCGCATCAGCGCCACGAGCGACCGCAGCTCGTCGGGCGTGCCGCGGCCGGGGAAGAAGCCGTCACCGAGGCGCCCGGCCCGCCGCGCCGCCACCTCGGTGTGCCCGCCCACCACGATCGGCACGGTGCCGTTGACGGGCTTGGGGAGCGAGACGGCGTCGGTGAACCCGCAGAACTCGCCGGAGAACGTCGCCTTGTGGTCGCGCCACAACGCCCGCATGGCGGCGACGTACTCGTCGAGGCGCGCGCCGCGCCGCTCGAAGGGCACGCCGAGGGCGTCGAACTCCTCGGCGAGCCAGCCGGCACCGACGCCGAGGATCATGCGCCCGCCCGAGAGACGGTCGAGCGACGCCACCTCCTTGGCGAGGATGCCGGGGTTGCGCTGCGGGACGATCAAGATGCCGGTGGCGAGCTTGAGCCGCTCGGTGTGGGCGGCGACGTAGCTCAGCCAGATCAGCGGGTCGGGCATGTCGGCCATGCCGTCGCCGGGCATGCGGCCGCTCTTGTCGTACGGGTACTCGGATTGGTAGCCGTCCGGGATGAGCACGTGCTCGACCGTCCAGACCGACTCGAAGCCGGCGGCCTCGAGCGACGTGCCCATCGTGCGGGCGCCAGGCCCGTCGGCGAAGAACATGATGTTGGCGAAGATGACCCCGAAGTCCATGGTCCCCCCAAGGCGGCTCGGTGCGGCTGGCCGGCACCCTAGCGGCGCTCAGCGGGAGAGCTGCACGCCCTGGCCGGTCGGCACCAGCTCGACCCACGTGCGTCCCGGTGCCAGGCG
The DNA here is from genome assembly GCA_020439175.1 of Acidimicrobiales bacterium. Classification (GTDB taxonomy): domain Bacteria; phylum Actinomycetota; class Acidimicrobiia; order Acidimicrobiales; family Acidimicrobilacustridaceae; genus JAGQTE01. Next base: position 1,005 of record JAGQTE010000315.1, read on the forward strand.
CACCTCCTCGCCGTCCGGGCCGAAGTACACCGTCGGCGACCCCGGATCGAACCGGGCCCACTCCAGGCGGATGGCGCTGCCGCCGGTCAGCAGGATGCCGGTGCCGGTGCCCGACAGGTTCGCTTCGGGGATGGGGTTGCCGGCCGAGTCGTTCACGCCCGAGCTGACGTAGTCGACGTACTGGACGATGACGTTCTGGGGCACGACGCGGTAGCCGTCGCTGTCGAGGTGCGGCGTGCCGCTCTGGCTGCGCGCCCAGCCACGCTGGCCCTCGTCCCACGTCCAGGTGATCGGGATGCCGGCGCCGAACGTCAGCGAAGCGCTGCGCACGGGCTGCGCACCTGGTCCCGGCGCCTCGTCGTTGCCGCGGAACTGCCACAGCCGCGGCGGCGGGCCGACGCCTCGGGTCGTGTAGAGGGCCCCCGTGCTGGTGAACAGGTTGTGCGGAGCGCCCCGGCCGCCGGCGCGGTAGTAGGCGCCGCCCTTGGCGCCGGCGCCGACGTTGATCAGGTCGGACCGGCCGACGAGGCCCTCGAACGACCCGTTGGCGCCCGAGTAGCCGAACAGCGGGGTGTTGAGGGCGGCGGTGATGCCGATGTCGGTGGAGCGGGCCGAGCGCACGGGGCCGATCTGCTCGCTGTCGGCGCCGTGGAACACGGCGGCGAACCGGGTGATGCCGCCCTCGACGCGCTCCTCGTAGACGACGTCGGCGAGGGTGATGCCGGCCTGGGGTCGGGCCATCGAGTCGAGGTTGTCGATCTTGACGACGAGGGCCGGCCGGCGCTCGTACCCGGGCAGGTCGACGGCCGAGTTCGTCAGCGGTCCCGGCGGCCCGGTCGGGGTGCGGCGCGGCTTGAGCGTCGTCGTCGTCTCGCCGGGAACCGTGGGCGCAGACGTGGTCTCGGTGGACGGCGCCGTGTCGGGCGGGGCCGTGTCCGGTGCGCTCCCCGGCGGCGCCTCCGCCGCGGTGGTCTCGGACTGGCGCGTGCCGACGACGGCGAGCACCGCCACGAGCAGCACGGCGGCGCCGATGACGCCGACGATCAGGCCACGGTGACGGTTGCGTCCCGCCGAGAGGCCGTCGGCGCCTCCTGGTGTGGCGTCGTCGTCGAGCGCGTCCGGTGTCCCGGACCCGTGTGATGCGTCGGGTGCGTCAGGGGTGTCCATGGGTGCGGTCGGCCATGGTAGGGGGGTCATGCCCCGCTACCGGGGCACCCCCGTCCGTGTCCGGCTGCTACACCAAGGTGCCGTCGAGGGCGACGCGCACCTCGCGACCGTCGGCCTGGACCTCGACGAGCGTGCCGTCGTCGAGGCGCCGGACGGTGCCGAGGGTGAAGAACTCCTCGAGCAGGTCGTCGCGGTCGGGACGGTCGCCGATGGCCCGCTCGATCTCGTTCATGGTCATGCGAAGGATCTCGCCGCGCCGCAGGAACATCGAGTCGGCCAGCGCCCGGTCCCACAGCAGCTGGATCATCTCGTCGCCGTCATAGGTGGCGCCGGTCGTGCCCTTCCACGTGCGGTCGCGCATCTCCGACAGCGCCACGCCCAGGTAGCCGACGTGCGGCGTCTCGTCGGCGCGGATGTAGGACACGATCCGGGCGGCTTCGCCCTCGCCGGCGAACAGGTCGGTGTCCGACAGCACGCCCTCGGCCCAGGTGAAGCCGTGGAACGCCGACAGCTCGATGAACAGCAGGCCGATCATGCGCCCGAGCACGCCCTCGAACTCGAGCGGGATGTCCGACGGGAGCACCCGGTTGGCTTCCATCATCTGGCGGATCTTGTTCATGTCCGGCGCCCCGCCGCTCGGCGGGATGATGCCCATGCGGGTGAGCATCTGCTGGGTCATGTCCTCGGTCACCGGGTTCTCGAAGGCGATGTCGCGCGCCGCGAACCACATGGTGTTGTGGCCGGCCTCGGCCTCCCAGCCCGCCTCGTCACGGGCGTGCGCCTCGAACAGGCCCTTGGGGATGTGCTCGGTGGCGGTGCCCTCGATCGACTCGACGAACAGGGTCTGGAAGTCGGGCAGCGGCAGGAAGCGCATCATGGCGCCGAAGCCCTCGACGGTGCCGATGCGGGTCAGCGCGGCGATGGTCGGCTCGGTGATGCCGTGGCGGACCAGGAACTTGGTCTGCTCGACGTTGGGGAACGATCGGGGCCAGGCGTCGATGGGGATGTGGAGCGGATCGGTGCCGAAGTCCTCGACGCGCTTGGCCTCCCATGCCTCGATGGCCGGGCCGCGGAAGCGGGTACGGGGCGACACGTAGGTGCCGTCCTCGTCGAAGCCGCCGTGGCAGGCGATGCCGTTGGCGAACAGCGGCTCGGCGTAGTCGTGCGAGGCCAGCAGCTCTTCGGCCGTGAAGGTGACCTGTGCGGTGCCCATCGTTCCCCCCTGGGTGTCGATCTGGGTGGTACCTGCCCTCGGTGGTGCGGATGTCACTCGCCGAGAGGTATACGCAGGAGTTTACACTTGCTGGTGTACATGGCAAGTGCCAGCCGTCACCTGCGAGGATGAGCCCGTGCCCACCCGACCCGCCGCCGCGTCGCCCGCGGCGCGCACCCAGCTGCCACGCGACGAGCGGCGCGCCCAGCTCATCGGGGCCGCCGCCGTGGCGTTCGCCCGCACTGGGTTCGCCGGGACGTCGATGGAGGACGTCGCCGCCGAGGCCGGCGTCACCAAGCTGATCGTCTACCGCCACTTCGCCTCCAAAGAGGAGCTGTACCGAGCGGTGCTCGAGCGGGTCTCGACCGACCTGCGCCAAACGTTCTGGGCCCGGATGGCGGACGCCACCGGCGACGTGCCCGGCCTGGTCATCCGGTCGATGCTCGAGGTGGCCCGCCGCGATCCCGACGCCGTGCGGCTCCTGTTCGTCCATGCCCGGCGCGAGCCGGCCTTCGCCGACTACGCCGCCGAGCACCGGTCGAACGCCGTCGCCGTCGCCGACGCCATGGTGGGCCCGTTCCTGGGCGACGCCGTCGTCGGTGCCTGGGCGGCGCGCACGATCGTGTCGTACCTCGAGAACGCCCTGCTGGTGTGGCTCGACGAGGGCGAGCCCGAGCGCGACGACGAGTTCGTCCGGTTGGCGACCGACGGGCTGGCGGCCATGGTCCTCGCCTGGGTGCCAC
>JAGQTE010000316.1 GCA_020439175.1 Acidimicrobiales bacterium
ACCATCGTGTCCATCCTGTCCACCCTGCTCGAACCCGACGCCGGCACCGCCACCGTCGCCGGCGCCGACGTCATCACCGAGCCCGCCGAGGTGCGCAAGCGCATCGGTCTGTCCGGCCAGTACGCCGCCGTCGACGAGGCGCTCACCGGCTTCGAGAACCTCGAGATGATCGGCCAGCTCTACCGCATGCGCCGACGTGCGGCGCGGGCCCGGGCCGATGAGCTGCTCGAGCGCTTCGACCTGGTCGAGGCCGGCCGCCGGCCGGTCAAGACCTACTCCGGCGGCATGCGCCGTCGGCTCGACCTGGCCGGCGCGCTCGTCGCCGAGCCGCCCGTGCTGTTCCTCGACGAACCGACGACCGGGCTCGACCCGCGCAGCCGGCTGGAGCTGTGGGACGTGATCCGCGAGCTCGTCAGCCACGGCACCACGCTGCTGCTGACCACGCAGTACCTCGAGGAGGCCGACCAGCTGGCCGACGAGATCCTGGTCATCGACCACGGACGCGCCATCGCCCAAGGCACCGCTGACGAGCTCAAGACGCAGGTCGGCGGGCAACGCATCGACGTGCTGGTGGCCGAGGAGGCGCACCTGGGCGCCGTGGCCGACATCCTCGGCAGCGTCGGGGTCGGCGACGTCGAGGTCAACCGGACGGCGCGCCGGGCCCTGGTGCCGGTGCGCGGCGGCGTCTCCGAGCTGACCGACGCGCTCGAGCGCATCAACGCCGCCGGCATCGAGCTGCTCGACGTCGGCCTGCGCCGCCCCACCCTCGACGACGTGTTCCTGACCCTCACCGGTCACCGCACCGACGGCGACGCCGACGAGGACGCCGCAGAGCTCCAGGAGGCCGCACGATGAGCGCCGCAACCATGGTCGCCGACGCCTCGGTCATCGCCAAGCGCAACGTGCGCAAGATCTGGCGGGTCCCCGAGGTGCTGGTGTTCGTCCTGCTCTCGCCGATCATGTTCGTGCTGCTGTTCGCCTACGTGTTCGGCAACGCCATCGCCGTCGAGGGCAGCACCTACCGCGAGTTCCTGATCGCCGGCATCTTCGCCCAGACCGTGATGTTCGGTGCCACCTTCACCGGTGCCGGCATCGCCGAGGACATGCAGAAGGGCATCATCGACCGCTTCCGGTCTCTGCCGATGTCCCGATCCGCCGTGCTCGCGGGCCGCACGGCCAGCGACGTGTCCTACAACATGTTGTCGATCCTCATCATGGCCATCACCGGGTTCCTGGTGGGGTGGCGCATCCGAGGCTCGGTGGGCGAGGCCATCGCCGGCTTCGTGCTGCTGCTGCTGTTCGCCTACGCCCTGTCGTGGGTCATGGCCTTCATCGCCCTGCTGGTGCCGAGCCCCGAGGTGATCAACAACGCCTCGTTCATGGTGATCTTCCCGCTCACCTTCGTCGCCAACACCTTCGTGCCGATCGACGACCTCCCCGGGCCGCTCAAGACCTTCGCCGAGTGGAACCCGGTCTCCGCCGTGACCCAGGCGGCGCGCGAGCTGTTCGGCAACATCCCACCCGGGGTCAGCGCCCCCGACGTCTGGTCGTTGCAGAACCCCATCGCCTACACCTTGATCTGGATCGCCGGCACGATCCTGGTGTTCGCACCGCTGTCGGTGCGCCGCTACAAGCGCTCGGGCAAGCGGTAGGGCGCGGCATCGTGGCGGGGCCGACCGAGCGGGTGCTGCAGCTGCTGTCGCTGCTGCAGACGCATCAGCACTGGCGAGGCAGCGACCTGGCGACGCGCCTCGGGGTGAGCGAGCGCACGGTGCGCCGGGACGTCGACCGGCTCCGCACCCTCGGCTACCCAGTGGACGCGCTGCCGGGGGTCGAGGGTGGGTACCGGCTCGCCGCCGGCGCCCACCTGCCCCCGCTGCTGCTCGACGACGACGAGGCCGTCGCCGTGGCCGTAGGGCTGCGCTCGGCCACCGCCGGTGGCCTGCCCGGCATCGACGACACCGTGCTGCGGGTCCTGCTCAAGCTCGAGCAGGTCCTCCCCGACCGGCTGCGCCGGCGGGTGCGGGCGCTCGTCACCAACACCGCCGTGCTCACCTGGGGCACACCGGCGGCCTCGCTCGACGCCGACGCCCTGGCGACGCTCGCCCAGGCCTGCCGCGACCACGAAGAGGTCCGCTTCGCCTACCGCAGCCGCGACGGCGCCGACTCCGATCGGCTGGTGCAGCCGCATCAGCTGGTCGTGAGCGGCCGCACCTGGTACCTCGTGTGCTGGGACTGCCGTCGCGACGACTGGCGCACGTTCCGCGTCGACCGGCTGCACGACGTGCGCCTCGCCGGCGTGCGGTTCACGGCGCGCCCGATCCCCGACGGCGACGCCGCCGCCTTCGTCGCCCGATCGATCCGGTCGGCGTCTCGGGCGCGCACCACGACCGTGCTCGTCGACGCTCCGCTACCGGTGGTGGCCACCGAGCAGCCGTGGCTGGCCGACGCCGCCGTCGCCGTCGACGCCGCGCACTGCCGGGTGACGGTGCGGGGCGAGCAGCTCGACTGGGTGCTGGCCAACGTCTGCGCCCTCGCCTCGCGCTATCCCGTCCACGTCGAGGACGACCCCGAGGTGACCAGCGCCCTGGAGGCCCTCAGCCGCCGCCTGGCATCGGCCGCCGCCGGCTGACCCCCGTCGAGCCGGCTGACCCCCGTCGAGCCGGCAGATCCTGTGCGTATCGCGCCGAATCCGCCGGGTCGTTCCGCCGACGACCGTTCGGATGGCGACCGGCTCGGCTCCGCCCCGGATCGTGACCGGCCCGGACGGCCCCGGCACGCCCCGGATCGCGACCGGCAGGCGCCCGCCCCGGGCCCGGCGCCGCCGCAGCCGCCGTCCTGACCGGCCCGCCGGTGCCTCAGCCGAGCTCGAAGGTCGTGACCCCGAAGATCTCGGACCACGGCAGCGATGGCGGCGACCCCAGGGTCATGCGCGTGCACCCGAACACCGGCGCCATCGCCCGTCGTTCCGCCAGGGCCACGGCCGCGGGGTTGCACATCGGCACGTCCAGGAACACGGGGACGCCGTGGAGGCGGTCGAGCACCGCGCCGAGCAGCGCGTCGGCGGCAGCGGCGTCGTCGGCAAAGAGCGGGCCGACCTTGACGCCGGCGCGGGCCGGGCGGGCGACGACCATGGCGCGCAACGACCGGCCGTCGTGCACGCCGAGGGCGTGGCCGCCCGGACGGCGCACCCACGCGTCGAGGAACGTCGGGCGCGGCGCCGGCACGTGCGCGGCGTCGTAAGCCGCGATCTCATCCCACGCCACGTCGGCGAGCGCCACCAGGTCCCCGCCGGCGTCGGTCGGCCAATCCCCTTGGGCCACGCCGATCGCCTCGTAGCGCTGATCGCGGTGACCGACGGCGAACCCGCCGGCGGCGTAGAAGGGCACCATGTCGTCGACGCCGTCGAG
>JAGQTE010000038.1 GCA_020439175.1 Acidimicrobiales bacterium
GAGCCCGTGGCGCAGCCGGCGGCGCAGCCCGAGCCTGGCGCCTGACGCCGAGCCGGCGGGCCGCTGTTAGGGCAGCACCACGAGGTCGTCGGCGTGCACGACGTAGCGGGCGAGGCCGTCGGGTAGCTCGTCCGAGCGCAGGCCGGCGACGTCGGCGACGTCGGCCGCGGCCATCCGGCTGAGGCCCTTGGCGAACACCACGCCGTCGGGGCCGATCACCTCGACAGCGTCGTCGACGTCGAAGGACCCGCGCACGCCGGTCACACCCGCCGCCAGCAGGGAAGTGCCGCCCCGGGCGATGGCCCGGCGGGCGCCGTCGTCCACCGCGATCGTGCCTGAGGCGCCGATGGCGAAGGCGATCCACAGCTTGCGGGCCGTCAGGCGCCGATCGTGCGGTCGGACGACGGTGCCGACGCCGGGAGCGCCGTCGATGGCGTCGCGCACGACGTCGGGGCGGGTCGCGGCGCCGATGACGGTGCGCACGCCCGACCACGAGGCGATCTTGGCCGCCGCCAGCTTGGACGCCATCCCCCCGCTTCCGCCGACGGTGCCCGGTCCGGTGGCGACGCCCTCCAGCACCTGATCCACCTCGCGGATCTCCTCGATCAGCGATGCCTGGGCGTCGAGGCGCGGATCGGCGGTGTGCAGTCCGGCCGTGTCGGTCAGCAGCACGAGCAGGTCCGCGTCGACGAGGTGCGCCATCAACGCCGCGATCCGGTCGTTGTCCCCGAAGCGGATCTCGTCGTCGGCCAGGGCGTCGTTCTCGTTGACGATCGGCACCACACCGAGCTCCAGCAGGCGCAGCACCGTGCTGCGGGCATGCAGGTACTGGCTGCGCTCGCGGAAGTCGAGCGGAGCGACGAGGATCTGCCCGGCCACGAGGTCGTGCGCCGCCAGCGCCTCGCCGTAGGTCGCCATCAGGTGGCTCTGCCCGACGGCGGCGACCGCTTGGAGCGTGCGGGCGTCGCGGGGCCGTCGGTCGCCGTCCAGCCCCAGCACGGGGAGGCCGGAGCCCACGGCGCCGCTGGTCACGACGATCACCTGGTGCCCGGCGGCGCGCGCGGCGGCCACCTCACCGCACAGCTTGGTGATGGCGCTGCGATCGACCCATCCGGTCTCGTCGGTGACCGAGGACGTGCCGATCTTGACGACGGCGATCACGGGGCTCCCTCCGCCGGGCCTGGATCAGGCGTCCGGCTCGTAGTCGAACGACAGGGCGCCGATGTGGACGGTGTCGCCCTCCTTGGCGCCCGCCCGGGCCAGCGCCCGATCGACGCCGATCCTACGGAGGCGGTGCTGGGCGTAGGCAAGCGCATCGAGGTTCGTCAGGTCCGACAGGGCCACGGCGCGCACCGCCTCGCGGCCGATCACCTCGAACGACCCGTCGTCGTGGCGCACCACCCGGAAGCCTTCGGCCGCCGGACGGAGCACCACGAAGGCGTCGACGACGGGCTCGGCGGCGCGGGCGGCACCCACTTCGGTGGCCATGCGGCCGACGAGCTCCGGGAGCCGGTCCCCGGTCACCCCCGAGATCTGGAGCTCGACCAGGTCGTCGGGGACGTCGAGGTCGGGCGCGGCCACATCGGCCCGGGAGCCGACCACGATGCGGGGCCGCTCCAGCAGCTCCGGGCGGTAGTCGCCGAGCTCGCGCAGCAGCACCTCGAGCTGCTCGCCGGGCGGCGCCGAGGCGTTGGCCGCCAGGTCGATCAGCAGCACCAGCACCCGGGCCCGCTCGATGTGGCGCAGGAACTGGTGGCCGAGGCCCCGGCCCTCGCTGGCGCCCTCGATGAGGCCGGGGATGTCGGCCACCACGAACTCGGCGTCGTCGGTCCGCACCACGCCGAGGTTGGGTTCGAGCGTCGTGAACGGGTAGTCGGCGATCTTGGGCTTTGCGGCCGAGATGCGCGAGATCAGCGTCGACTTGCCGACGTTCGGGTACCCGACGAGCGCCACGTCGGCGAGGAGCTTGAGCTCGAGGTGCAGCCACCGCTCCTCGCCCACCTCGCCCTGCTCGGCGAAGGTGGGCACGCGGCGACGATTGGACAGGAACCGGGCGTTGCCCTTGCCGCCGCGGCCGCCCTCGGCCGCCAGCCAACGGTCGCCATCGTTGACCAGGTCGGCCAGCAGCTCGCCGTCGAAGTCGTGGATGGCGGTGCCCACCGGGACGTGCACCTCGAGGTCGTCGCCCGACGCGCCGTGTCGGCGCTTGCCCTGGCCGTGGGTGCCCGACCCGGCCCGGCGGTGCGGATGGTCGCGAAACGCCAGCAACGAGGCGACGTTGCGGTCGGCGACCAACCACACGTCTCCGCCGGAGCCGCCGTCACCGCCGTCGGGGCCGCCCTTGGGCACGTGCGCCTCACGCCGGAACGAGACGCAGCCGGCGCCGCCGTCGCCGCCTCGCACGTTCAGGTTGGCTTCGTCGACGAAGGCGCTCAC
>JAGQTE010000317.1 GCA_020439175.1 Acidimicrobiales bacterium
CCCGTCGGTGGGGTCGACGATCTTGAACGTGAAGTGGGTGACGTGCTTCGAGACGTGCACCTCGACGGCGGACCGGTCCCACGTCGCGTACGGCGGGGCGGTGATCTGCTTCGTCGGCATCAGCCCGGTGCCGCCCGAGACGTCGAAGGCGTAGATGCGATCGGCGGTCACGGCGATCAGCGTCCACTGCGGCTCACCCTGGGCGTCGGCCACCGCCTCGCGCGCCACCAGACCCGTGGCCACGTTCGTCACGGCACCGGCCACGCCGCCGACCGGCCCGCCGGCGCCGAGGGCGGTCAGGGCGCCGTAGGCCTCGAACAGCCCGGAGGCCAGCACGGTCTCACCCGGCAGCAGCGGCGCGAGCTGCTCGGCGATCTCCTCCTGGGACAGGTACACGGTCATCGTCATCCCCCTCGTGTGACGCCAGCGGCGTCGGCGAGCACGTAGTCCAGCAGATGGCGGCCGTGGTCCGAGGCCGTCGTCACGTCGTCGGGCCCGATGTCCAGCCCGTTGAGGGCTTGCAGCCGCAGCACGTCGCCGGCGACGTGGCGGTTGGGGAACACACCGGCGAAGCTCACCCCGGCGTCGTCGAGGCGCTCACCGACGTGCTCGGTGCGCGGGTCCTCCAACGCCAGGTCGACGTAGAGCACGTCGATGCCGGCGTCGAAGTGGCGCCGGCGTTCGTCGAGCACCCGGTCGACGAGGTCAGCGCCCGGCGTCAGCACGGTCACGATGGCGATGTTGTGATCGGCGCGCACCTCGGCGTGCAGATCGCTCGGACCCGTCGGCGGCACCGTCGCACCCGGCGCGTCGGCGAGGCTGCCGCGCAGCCCGGCCGCGGCGATCACGCCCGCCACGGCGTCGCGATGGCGCGGCGGCGCGTAGACCGGGCGGTCGTGGCCGTCGTTGGTCTTCAGGTAGAAGAGCGCCACCGACGTGCGCCCGGAGCGCCCCGACGCCGCGTCGTTGCTGACCGTCGCCGGGATCCAGCCGAGCAGGAAGCCGGTCTCGACCGCGCCCAGGTCGACGTTGGCGCGCTCGCTGTACGGGTGCGCCGTCGTCACCTCGCTGAACAGCCCGTACAGCCCGGCGCCGGTCGACCAGTGCGCCAGGTGCTGCTTGACCCGTTGGAACAGGTGATGCCCCCGCGCCGCCGGGAGCGTGACGGCCTGACCGGACTCGCCGACGTGCTCGTCGACGGAGCTGCGGCTCACACCGGCGTGGCACAGCAGCGCACCGTCCGGGTCGAGCGCCACGCACGACACGAACCGCCCGTCGGCGATGCGTCGCCCGACCTCGTCGGCGTCGTACACCCAGGCGGCGTCGTACGAGTCGCCGTACGCCACCCGGATGGCGTCGCCGACCATCGCCCCCTCGTCCGCATCGAGGAGCCGCACCTCGATGCCGTCGTCGCCGACCTCGACCGCTCCTGCGCCATCTGCCGCCATGGCGGCCAGCTTCGCATCTCGGGCGCGGCGCAGGGGGCGACGCGTCGGTACCCTGAGCCGGTGCCTGCGATCGAACGTCCCGCCATGGCCGACTACGGCGTGCCCGCCGACCTCGACGGTGCGCTGCCGTGGAGCTGGGCCAGCGAGCGGCTCGTCGCCAACCGCAACTACTGGCTCGTGACGGCCTCGGACACGGGACGCCCGCACGCCATGCCGGTGTGGGGCGTGTGGCTGGCCGACGAGGAGCGGTTCTGGTCGTCGTGCTCACCCAACGCTCGCAAGGCGCGCAACCTGGCCGAGAACCCGCAGTGCGTCGTCACCGTCGACGACACGATCGAGTGCGTGTCGGTCGAGGGTCGGGGCCGTGTCGTCGACCCGGCCGAAGGCGGCGCGGCGCTCGACGCCATGGTGGCCGCCTACCTCGCCAAGTACTGGCCCGACCCGGCGGAGCACCCGCAGATGGAGGCGTTCCTGCGCAGCCACACCGCCATCGAGGTCACCCCCGAGCGGGCCTTCGGGATCATCGAGCGTGAAGAGGACTTCGCGCCGCGTGCCACCCGGTGGCGCTGGTGACCGCGGCGCCGTCGACCGGGACCGCCGAGCGACGTCCGGAGCGCCCGTGACGTTGCGCGTGGTCCAGTGGGCGACCGGCAACCAGGGCGTCGAGGCGATCCGCGCCGTGCTCGACCGCGCCGACCTGGAGCTGGTCGGCGCCAAGGTGTACTCGCCCGACAAGGTGGGCGTCGACGCCGCCGCGCTCGCCGGCCGCGACCCGATCGGCGTGGCGGCCACGATGGACGTCGACGAGGTGCTGGCGCTCGGCGCAGACTGCGTCGCCTACTTCCCCCGCAACACCTCGCTCGACGAGGTGTGCGCCATCCTCGCCAGCGGCGCCAACGTCGTGACGACGGCGTTCCTGTTCCATCCGGGGTCGCTGCCGTCCGACGACCTGGCACGGCTCGAGGCAGCCTGCGCCGCCGGCGGCACCACGGTGCACGGCACAGGGCTGAACCCCGGCAACCTGTCGGGCGTGCTGCCGCTGGCGCTGTCGGGCATGTCCCGCTCGATCGAGCGCATCACGCTGCAGGAGCGCGCCGACTGGACGTTCTACGAGAGCACGCACATCACCTTCGACAACATGCGGTTCGGGCGTCCGGCTGACGAGGTGTCCGAGGCCGCCAGCGACTTCCTGCGCTTCAACAGCGGCCTGTTCCAGGAGATGATCGTCCTGCTCGGCGAGGCGCTCGACGCCGGCCTCGACGAGATCACGACCGACGTCG
>JAGQTE010000318.1 GCA_020439175.1 Acidimicrobiales bacterium
GGAGGACCCGGCGGGGGTCCCGTCGGCGGGCCGGACGGCGATGCGATCGGCGGTCCGGCCAGGACGCCGGTCGGGTTCGACGCCGCCGACCCGTCCGTCATCTGCCACACGAACGGGTCGGTGGACGGAGCGGCCGGCGACTCGGCGACCGGCGCTGGGGGCGGCGGGAATGCCGGCGTGGGAGGCGGCGGCGGGGTGTGGGGTTGGTGGTCTTCGCTCATGGGCCCAGCGTGCTCAGCCGGCCTGCGAACCCGCTGCGAGCAACCCGGGAGTTCCCGCAGAACCGGCGCCCGACAGGCCCGAGATCGGCAGGAAGACCCGCACCGTCGTGCCCACGCCCACCCGGCTGTCGAGCTCGATCTGCCCCCCGTGGGCCACGACGACGTCGTGCGCGATCGCCAGACCGAGCCCCGAGCCGCCCTGGTGGCGCGCGCGGGAGGGGTCCGCCCGGTAGAAGCGCTCGAAGGCCCGCGTCGCGGCCTCGGGCGGCATGCCCGCGCCGTGGTCGGTCACCTCCACGATCACGTCGTCGCCGGCGCGCGCCACGCGCAGATCGATCGCCACGTCGCGCGGCGTGTGCACCAGCGCGTTGCCGACCAGGTTCGCCAGCACCTGGTGCAGCCGGTCCGCGTCGCCGACCACGAGGGCGCCGGCGCACGGCGCCTGCCGCCCGTCGTCCGGCACGGCCGGCGAGGCGTCGTGGTGCAGCGAGGCGTCGAGGGTCACCGTGATCGGCCGCTCGGGCTGGGTGGCGCGGGCGTCGGCCACGGTGTCGTGTGCCAGCGCCACCAGGTCGACGGCGTCGTGCGCCATCGGACGGCCCTGATCGAGTCGGGCGAGCTGCAACAGCTCGTCGATCAGCGTTGCCATGCGCACCGCTTCGGCCTCGGTGCGGCGCATCGCCTCGTCGAGCGCCTCGGGTTCGGCAAGAGCGCCGACGCGGTACAGCTCGGCGTAGCCGCGGATGGTCGTCACCGGGGTGCGCAGCTCGTGCGACGCGTCGGCGGCGAAGCGCCGCAGCCGGTCCTCGGTGGCGACCTGCTCTTCGAAGGACGCCTCGATGCGGCCGAGCATCTGGTTCAACGCCCGACCCAGCTCGCCGGCCTCGGTGCCCGGAGGCGCCTCCGGCACGCGGTGCGACAGGTCGCCCTCGGCGATGGCCGCCGCGGCGTGAGCCATCTCGTTGACCGGCTCGACGCCGAGCCGCAGCACCCACCACGCCACGAGCCCGAGCACGCCCAGCGCCACGACGAGCGCCACGCCCTGCACGAGCACCAGGCGCAGCACCGCGGCGTCGACGTCGGTCAGCGGCAGCGCCACGACGACGACCGCACCCGTGCGTTGATCGGCGGTGGCCAGGACCCGGTAGTCGGTGGCGCCGTCGACCGACGCCACCGTGAACGGTTCGCCGGTGCGTGCCGAGGCGACCGCCACCGCCGGGTCGACGGCCGGCAGGTCCTCCGAGGAGGCGTCGATGCCGAAGTTCGGGGCGAACAGCGTCTGCAGGGTGCCGTCGGCGGTCAGCACGCCGGTGTAGAGCGGGCTCGGAGGCTCCGCCGTCGTCGAGGCGTCGCTGTCCGACGGCGGCGCGACGGTCGGTCGCTGGCCCGGGCCGGACTCGCCCGGGTTCGGTGCGAACAGCAGCTGTTCGGCGGGGTGGGCGGCGGACGCCAGCTGCGCGTCGACCTGATCGATCAGATGCGCCTCGTTGGCCTGCGCCACGAACAGCCCGCCTCCGACGAGGACGACAGCGATGACGGCAAGGCCGAGCAGGACCCGGGCGCGCAGCGTCACGGCGCCTCAGCTCTCGTCGAGGCGCAGCGTGTAGCCGACGCCGCGGATGGTGTGGATCAGCGGGGCGTCGTCACGGCCGAGCTTCTTGCGCAGGTACCCGATGTAGGTCTCGACGACGCCCCCGTCGCCGCCGAAGTCGTACTGCCACACGTGGTCGAGGATCTGGGCCTTCGACAGCACCCGCCCCTGGTTCACGAGCAGGTAGCGCAGCAGGTTGTACTCGGTCGGCGACAGGTTGATCTCGACGCCGCCGCGCCGCACGCGGTGGGCGTCGTCGTCCATCTCCAGATCGCCGCAGACCATCGCCGCATCCGGGCGCGACTGGCCGGCGCGGCGCAGCAGCGCCTCGACGCGGGCGACGAGCTCTTCGAGGCTGAACGGCTTGACGAGGTAATCGTCCCCGCCGAGCGTCAGCCCCCGGACCTTGTCCTCGGTGGTGTCGCGGGCGGTGAGGAACAGCACCGGCACGTGCGAACCGTCGCTGCGGATGCGGCGGCAGACCTCGAACCCGTCCAAGTCCGGCATCATCACGTCGAGCACGACCAGGTCGGGCCGCACCGACGGCAACACGTCGAGGGCGGCGCGGCCCGAGTCGACGGCCTCGACGCCGAAGCCGTTGTGACGCAGAGCGGCGGCGAGCATGGAGCGCAGGTGTTCCTCGTCGTCGACGAGCAGCAAGGTGGAACTGGTCATGGCCCCGACGATGCGCAGCGAAGGTAAGAGGTCGCTGAGCCGATGCTGAGAGGTTCCTGAGAATCTGCGCAGAGGCGCGGACCCGGTGGCGTCGAGGCCGTGCGGAACACCGGGTCGTCCGGGCGCGCGGCTGCTTCGACGGAACAAACCCGCGACGTCGCCGGTTGGCAAGGCCCGATGCCATCTCGATCGAGCAGTTCGTCGCCGTCGACGAGCAGGGGACGCTCGAGCTGCTCCTGTTGTTCTCGCGCTGAGCTCGTTACCATCGGACGTCACGCCGCGTTGCAGATCGCTGACGAGTGGGTCGGTTCCCGCAGTGACGCAGCGCCTGAGGACGGTGGGGGCGACGAACGATGGGCAGGGTCGTACCGGGTCTCGCCGGGGTCGGGGCGGTGTTGCTCCTGCTCGGCCTCGTGCTGGTGCTCACCCCGGGGCCGTCCTTGCCGTTCCTGTTCCTCGGGGCGGTGCTCCTCGTGGCTGCCGGGGTTGTGCGGTTCGTAGACCGCGACCGGAACTGAGATCGACGAGCATTCGACCGCGCGTTGCGTGCCTCGGCGGCCACGCAACGTGCGTGTTACAACACGGGATGTGATGTAACGGGACCCGACGCTGACCGAATGTGTGACTTCGGTAACGTGGCAACCCTCACGGCGGATCGGCGGCAGCGTGCCCCGGCCCGCGAGCGGCGAGGGGGACCATGCGCACGCGACGAGTTGGAGTTCTGACAGCCCTGTGTCTGGTGCTGTCGTTGTTCGTGGCCGACATCACCGGCGCCGCACCGCCGGCGGCCGCGGCAGGCGGAGGCGTCATCGACCTGACCGGCTCGGTGCCGGCGACGTTCGCGGTCACCCCCGGCGTCGAGCAGATGACGATCACCGGCGCCACGCCTCGTGCACCGCTGACCATCGCCCACGCCGGGTCGCTCGAGCGGATCATCACGCTCTACACCGACGACCTCGGCCAACTCGTCGTGCAGTACGTGCCCGAGGACTTCTTGGTCTTCGACCCCCAGACCCAGGGGGTGCTGCCCACGGTCGACGGCACCACGCTGCGCCCTGGCGACTACCGCGTCGTCAGCGAGGGCGTGCCGGGCGAGCCGTTCGCCGGCCCGGTCGAGGCCAGCGGCGTCGTGTCGGTGCTCGACACCTCCGACATCCCCCCGACGTCGCTGTACGAGAACCAGACCCTGCCGTCGGTGCCGTCGAGCATCCTCGGCGGCAACCAGCCCGGCCACACCGACGAGGAGGGCTACGGCTACCTCGAGGTGCGCGACGGCACCAAGCTGTCGGTCAACGTCCGGCTTCCCGACCCGACGGTCTACGGCCCCGGCCCCTACCCCACCGTCATCCAGTACTCCGGCTACGCCCCGTCCAAGCCCGGCGTTCCCACCGGCGCTGACGCCGGCGGCATGCTCGCCGGCTCGTTCGGCTTCGCCTACGTCGGCGTGAACATCCGCGGCAGCGGCTGCTCGGGCGGCGTGTTCGACGCCTTCAACGCCGCCCAGGCCGCCGACGGCTACGACGTCGTCGAGACCGTCGCCCGCCAGCCGTGGGTCAAGAACGGCAAGCCCGGCATGATGGGCATCTCGTTCTCGGGCATCACCCAGCTCTACGTGGCCGCCACCCAGCCCCCGAGCCTCGCCGCCATCACCCCGCTGTCGGTCATCGAGGACCCGTGGTACCAGCAGTGGCCCGGCGGCATCTACAACGCCGGCTTCACGCAGCAGTGGCTGGCCCAGCGCGACGACGAGTCCGCCGGCGGCGCCAAGTGGGTCAAGGACCGCATCACCGGCGGTGACACCACCTGCAAGGACAACCTCGACATCCGCAGCCAGGCCATCCCGTTCGAGGACTTCGCCAAGTCGCTCGTGCGCCGCCCCGCCGACGCCGACCGCCGCAACCTGTCCAACCAGGTCCGCGACATCACCGTGCCGACCTACCTGACGGGCGGATGGCAGGACGAGCAGACCGGCTCGCGCTTCGGCCTGCTGCTCGACGACTTCGACGCCCTGCCGGCATCGAAGACCAAGTTCACGATGTACAACGGGCATCACCCCGACTCGATCTCGCCGCTGGTGATGATCCGCTGGTTCGAGTTCTTGTCGTTCTACGTGGACACGACGGTGCCCAAGCTCAACCCGCTGGTGCGGGCGTTCGGTCCCGCCACCCTCGAGAGCATCTTCGGCGTGCCGGGCATGTCGTTCGAGCCCGACCGCTTCATCGGCACCGACGGCACGACGCCGATCCACGGCACCTACGCCAACTCACTGGCGGCCTACGAGGCCGAGCAGCCGGTGCGCGTGCTGTTCGAGTCCGGGGCCAGCCCCGACTTCCCGACGATCCCGCTGGCGCACCGCCAGCGCTTCGAGATGTCGTTCCCGTCGTGGCCGGTGCCCGACGCCAAGGCGACGACGTTCTTCTTCGGCTCCAACGGGTCGATGACCGACGGCAACGTCACCATCGCCGGCACCCCGTCGGCCGCCCCGAGCGCCGGCGGCACCGGCTCGGCGCTGACCGGCGTCGACCGCTACACCCTCGACCCGACCGTGCTCGGCGACCACTACGCCGGGGACGGCGACCACGGTGCCGTCAACATCGAGAACCACTGGGTGGCCACCGCCGACGGCAAGGGCCTCGCCTACGAGACGGCGCCGCTGACCCGCGACGTCATCGTCGCCGGCGAGGGCTACGTCGACCTGTGGCTGCGCCCGACCGGCACCGACGTGCCGATCGAGGTGGTGCTCTCCGAGGTGTACGCCCAGCCCGACAGCACGGGCAAGCAGGAGGTGCGGGTGCAGAACGGCCTGCTCCAGGCCGGCTACCGCCAGCTCGATCCCGCCCGCACCAACGGCACCCAGATCGACCACCTCTACTACGCCGACAACTACGAGCCGCTCGTGCCCGGCGAGTGGGTGAACGTCAAGGTGCCGCTGTACTCGGTGGCGCACCCCTTCCGTGCCGGCAGCAAGATGCGGCTCGAGATCAACACCCCCGGCGCCGACAGCGCGCTGTGGGACTTCGAGTCCGACACCTTCGGCACCACCACGACCGACATCGCCTGGGGCGGCCAGATGGCGTCGAACCTGGTGCTGCCGGTGCTGCCGGCCACGCCGGGCCGCACTATCCCGGCGCCGTTCGCTCCGCAGGCCAACCACCCGACGTGCGACTACCTGCGCGGCCAGCCGTGCCGGATGTACCACGACCTCGTCAACGAGACGCTGCCGGCGACGATCGGTGACTACGTGCCGGTCAACCCGGAGCGCCTCCTCGACACCCGGCCCGGCATGCAGGTCGGCTACAGCGGCGCCAAGCCCACCGCCGGCCAGACCATCGAGCTCGATGTCACCAGCGTCGGCGCCACCCAGGTGCCCGACGACGCCGAGGCGGTCGTGCTCAACGTGACCGGCGTGGCGGCGACCAACGACGGCCACGTCACGGTGTGGCCCTGCGGGGCACCCCAGCCCAACGCCTCGAACCTCAACCTGCGCCAGGGGCAGACCGCCCCCAACCTCGTCATCTCGGGGATCGGTGCCGGGGGCAAGGTGTGCCTGTTCACCAACGCCGGCACCGACCTGATCGCCGACATCGACGGCTGGTACCCGGCCGGGTCGTCGCTCACCCCGGTCGTGCCCGAGCGCATGCTCGACACCCGGGCCGGCTCCCAGATCGGCTACGCCGGCGCCAAGCCCACGGCCGGCCAGGTCGTCGAGCTCGACGTCACCGGCACCGGGACGACGATGGTGCCCGATGACGCCGAGGCGGTCGTGCTGAACGTGACGGGCCTCAACGCCCCCGCCGACGGGCACGTCACCGTGTGGCCCTGCGGGGAAGCCCAGCCCAACGCCTCGAACCTCAACCTGATCACCACCGAGGCTCGACCGAACCTGGTCATCACCAAGGTGGGCGCCGACGGCAAGGTGTGCCTCTACACCCACCAGGGCGCCGACCTCATCGCCGACATCACGGCGTGGTACCCGGCGGGCTCGCCGTACACGCCGGTCGTGCCGGAGCGCTTCCTCGACACCCGGTTCGGGATGCAGATCGGCTACGCCGGCGCCAAGCCGGGCAAGGGCCAGACCGTCGAGATCGACGTCACCGGCGTCGGCACCACGATGGTCCCCGACGACGCTCAGGCGGTGGTGCTCAACGTGACCGGCGTGTCGGCCACCAAGACCGGCCACGTCACCGTGTACCCGTGCGGCTCGCAGCAGCCCAACGCCTCGAACCTGAACCTCGACCAGGGCGGCACCCGTCCGAACCTGGTCATCACGGGCATCGGGGTCGGCGGCAAGGTGTGCCTGTACACCCACGAGGGCGCCGACCTCATCGCCGACGTCGTCGGCTGGTACCCCGCCCCCGTCGCCCCCTGAGGGCGCCGACTCGATCGCCAGATCCACCCACGGTTGCGCGCCTACACGCGCCGGTCGCGTACAAGCGCGCAACCGTTCGGCGAGCCGAAGGCAACCATCGGCGGACCGGCCGTGACGGTTGCCCCGACCCTGCGTCAGGTCCCCTTGAAGTTGAGGACCTGACGCAGGGTGTGGCGGACCTCGATCAGGTCGGTCTGGTCGGCCATGACCTGGTCGATGTCCTTGTAGGCCGACGGGATCTCGTCGACGAGCTTGCCGGCGCGCTCGACCAGCCACGTCCGGTCCGCCATCTGCTCGGCGAGGTCGTCCGCCGTGAACAGCTTGCGGGCCTTGGTACGGCTGTGGCGCCGGCCGGCACCGTGCGAGCACGACGTCCAGCTCAGCGGATCGCCCTTGCCGGCCACGATGTAGCTGCGGGTGCCCATCGAGCCGGGGATGACGCCGAGGTCGCCGACGTCGGCCTTGATCGCCCCCTTGCGCGTGATCCACAGCTCCCGCCCGTCGTGGACCTCGCGCTGCGTGAAGTTGTGGTGGCAGTTGATGCGCTGCAGCTCGCGGCCGAACCCGACGTGGCGCACGACCTCCCGCAGCACCGCGCCCATCATCTGGTCGCGGTTGGCGGCGGCGTAGTCCTGGGCCCACAGCATGTCGGCGATGTAGGCGTCGAACTCGGGCGTGCCCTCGGTGAGGTAGGCCAGGTCCGGGTCCTTGAGGCGCAGCTGCAGGGCCTTGGCCAGCTTCTTGGCCCGGCCGATGTGCATCTGCGCCAGCTGGTTGCCGATGCCCCGGCTGCCCGAGTGCAGCACCACCCACACGCGGTCGCGCTCGTCGAGGCAGACCTCGACGAAGTGGTTGCCGGACCCGAGCGTGCCGAACTGCTTGGTCACCTTGCCGGCCTGGTCCTTGGACAGGTCGGTGTGGGGACGGTTGCGGTCGAGCCAGCGCGACGCCGGCGTGCGGGCGTGCTCGTGGCCCCGGCCGACCCCGGCGGGGACGGCGCGGTCGATGCCGTGCAGCAGCGGCGTCAGGTCGTCGGGCAGGTGCTCGGCGCCGAGGTCGAGCTCGGCGGCGATCATGCCGCAGCCGATGTCGACGCCGACCGCCGACGGGATGACGGCGCCCTCGGTGGGGATGACCGAGCCGACGGTGGCGCCGAGGCCGACGTGGGCGTCGGGCATCAGCGCGATGTGCCCGGCGACGATGTCGAGGCGCGCGGAACGCTGCGCCTGGCGCACGGTGTCGGGCTCGATGTCGCTCGCCCACGAGACGAGCTTGGGGTCGATGAACTCGGGCATGACGCCCTCCGGTGGCTGGACTGCTGCACTGCCGACGGGTCGGACGCAGGAGGCGCCGGCCCGCAGTGCGGCGGACACTGTGGCCAACCCGTCGGGCACCGTCCAACGGATTACTCGCTCGGCCGGGCTCGCCGAGCGCTCGCCCTCGCCCGGACGCGTCGAGTGCGCGCCTACGCACCGCAGAGGTCGATAGGCGCGCACTCGACGGCGGCGTCGGTCGACGCCGACGGCGTGTCAGCCCCGGCGCCGTTGTCGGCCGGCGGTGTCAGCCGTTGCCGTAGGCGACGCCGGCGACGATCGCCGGCA
>JAGQTE010000319.1 GCA_020439175.1 Acidimicrobiales bacterium
CGGTGGCAAGGGCACGGCGCAGGGGAAGATGGAGGCCCTCCAGGCCGCCGGTGTGCGCGTGGGCCGCAACCCCACCGAGGCCGGCGAGCACATGGTGGACATCGTCCGCGAGCACGGCTGGTCCTGAGCATGGAGGCGCTGCTGGCCCTCGAGCCGGTGCTTGCGCAACGCGCCAGCAGCTCCGGCGACGCGGCCGCGGCCGGGGTCGCCATCGTGCTGCTGGTGCTCTACCTGGCGTTCATCGTCGGGATCTACTGCTTCTACGCCGTCTGCTACGCCAAGACCTTCCAGAAGGCTGGCCTGCCCGGTTGGTGGGGGTGGGTGCCGTTCGTCAACTACTGGGGCATGGTGCAGCTGTCGGGCCGCGACGCCATGTGGTTCGTGCTCATGCTCATCCCGTGCGTCAACATCGTGGCGTTGATCGTGGTGTCCATGGACGTCGCCAAGGCGTTCGGCAAGGACCAGGCGTGGGGCCTGGGTCTGGCGTTCCTGGGCTTCGTGTTCTGGCCGATCCTCGCGTTCGGCAAGAGCCAGTACGTCGGCAACCCGCAGCAGATGGCCGCCTACGGCTACGGCCAGCAGTACCCGCAGCAGGGCTATGGCCAGCAGTACCCGCAGCAGGGCTACGGCCAGCAGGGCTACGGCCAGCAGTACCCGCCCCAGGGTGGGCCGCAGCAGCCGCAGGGCTGAGACCGGCCGGCGGTCGTCAGATCCCGAGGTCGGCGCTCAGGGCGCGCTCGATCGCCTCGGGATCTCCGGTCAGCTCGACGGCGGCGGCATCGCGCCGGCCGAACAGCCACAGGACGAGCTCACCCGGCCGGCCGGTGAGGACGACCGGGCGGTCGCCGGCGCGCAGCCGCGCTCGGTCGCCCGCCGGGGTGACCGCCTCGACGCCCGTGCCGCGCAGCGCCCGGGTCATGAAGCGTCCGCTGCGTCCGAGCGCCCGCCACAGCGCATCCTCGAGGTGGGCGGTCTGCGTCGACGGGCGCGGCGTGGTGTCGCCGCCACCGCGCCGCAGGTCCTCGTGGTGCACGAAGAGCTCGGTGAGGTTGGCCACCCCGTCGATCGGCTTCCACAGCAGCGGGGGACCGGTGCGGAAGCGTTCGACGAGATCCGGGTAGCTGTGCCGCTGTCGCGCCCGGACGATGGCGGCGTCGTGGCGGTCGGCGAGCGCGGGGATCACGATGCCGGCGGCGGCGAGGGGTTCGTGCTCACGCACCACCAGATGGGCCACGAGGTCGGCGGCGGTCCAGCCCTCGCACAACGTCGGCGCCTCGGGGTCGGAGGAGACGAAGGCCTCGGCCAGGTGGCGCCGCTCGGCGCGCACGATCTCGCTCACGTTTGCAGGCAACGTCGTGTCGGTCCCGGCGATTCCCGTCCGACGGCCCCGGAACGGCGTTCAGCACCGGTGGAGGCGACTGCTAGCGTCCGGCCAGTGACCATGCGCATCGCGGTGCTCGCCTCAGGGAGCGGCACGATCCTCGACAGCATCGTCGGCGCGGGCATCCCGGTGGCGGTCGTGCTGGTCGATCGCCCGTGCGGCGCCCTCGAGGTCGCCGGCCGGCACGGCGTGCCGGCCCAGCTCGTCGAGCGCTCCAGCTTCGGCGCCGACTTCGATCGCGACGCCTACTCGCAGCACGTGGCGGACCTGCTCGCCGACCACGAGATCGACCTCGTCGTCATGGCCGGGTGGGGCACGATCTTCTCGGCGCCGATGTTCGACGCCTTCGGCGGACGGATCATCAACACCCACCCGGCGTTGCTGCCGGCGTTCAAGGGTTGGCACGCCGTCGCCGACGCGCTGGCGGCCGGGGTCAAGGTCACCGGCTGCACCGTGCACGTCGCCACCGAGGCGGTCGACCACGGGCCCATCCTCGCCCAGGAGGCCGTCGCCGTCCTGCCCGACGACACCGTCGACTCGTTGCACGAGCGCATCAAGGTCGTGGAGCGCCGCATCTACGTGGCCGCCATCGCCGACATCATCGAGAAGGGAAGCGTCCTGTGAGCAGCGCCACCGCCCTGCTGTCCGTCTACGACAAGACCGGCATCGCCGAGCTCGCCGCCGAGCTGCACGCCCTCGGCGTGCGCCTGCTCAGCTCCGGCGGCACCGCCAAGGTGATCGCCGAGGCCGGCATCCCGGTCACCGACGTGGCCGACGTGACCGGCGTCCCCGCCATCCTCGGCCACCGGGTCGTCACGCTGCACCCGAAGGTCCACGGTGGGTTGCTGGCCGATCGCGACGACCCGGCGCATCTCGCCGACATGGAGACGTACGGCATCGAGGGCATCGATCTGGTCGTGGTCAACCTCTACCCGTTCTCGTCGGACCCGTCGATCGAGCTGATCGACATCGGCGGTCCGGCGATGGTGCGCGCATCGGCGAAGAACCACGCGCACGTCGCCGTCGTGACCGACCCGGCCGACTACCCGACCGTGCTGGCCGAGTTGCGGGCCGACGGTGCCGTGTCGGCCGGCACGCGTCGGGCGTTGGCCCGCAAGGCCTTCGCCACGACGGCCGCCTACGACGCGCA
>JAGQTE010000320.1 GCA_020439175.1 Acidimicrobiales bacterium
CACGGCACCGCCGCCGCCTCCACCGCCGCCTCCACCACCACCACCGCTGCCGCCTCCACCGCCGCCCGAGCCGCCGCCGGTGCCACCGGCCGCGGTCGTCGTGGTGACGATCTCGTTGTCGGGGAGCACCGTCGACTCGGTGGTCGTGGAGCGCGGCACGAACGACGTCGTGGTGGTCGACTCCTTGGGCTTCTCGGTGGTGGTCGTCGAGCTCTGGAGCGAGACGTTCTGCGTGGTGGTCGGGCCCGATGCCACGTCCTCGCCGCCACCACGCATCGCCAGCAGGATGCCGACGAGGGCGATGACCGCCACGGCGGCCGCGACGCCGATGATCAGGCCCTTCTTGGAGCCGGTCTCGACGTCCTGGAAGTCCTCGCCGGCACGCTTGCGCGGCTCCTCCGGCAGGTCGTCGTCGGCTGCGGCGGCGGCTGCTCCGGTGGCCGCCAGGGCGGCGCCGGCTCCGGCCGCGGCGGCACCCTTCTTGGCGCCGTCGGCGTCGCGCTGGGCGTCGGCGTCGCGGTCCTTGCCCTCGCGCAGCTTGGCCGAGAGGTCCTCGAGCGCCGTGTCGTCCGGGCCGTCGCCTCCCTTCGCCGCCAGGCCGCCGGCGGCAGCACCGGCAGCGGCGCCGCCGGCGAGGGCGGCCAGGCCGACCGCGCCGTCGTCGTCATCGTCGGCGTCCTTGGCGTCTGCCGCCTTGGCGTCCTCGGCGGCCTTCGCCTCGGCCTCGGCCTTGGCATCGGCGTCGGCTTTGGCCTTCGCCTCGGCCTCCTCGGCAGCCTTGGCATCGGCGGCGGCCTTGGCGTCTTCAGCTGCCTTGGCGTCGGCGTCGGCCTTGGCCTTCGCCGCTTCCTCTGCCGCCTTGGCGTCGGCGGCCGCCTTGGCTTCGTCCGCAGCCTTGGCATCGGCCTCGGCCTTGGCAGCTTCTGCCGCCTTGGCGTCGTCGGCGGCCTTGGCTTCTTCGGCGGCCTTGGCCTCGTCGCCGTCGAAGATGCCTTCGGCGGCGAGCACCGACGCCGCCGCGGCGGCCATCGCCGGCGTGGCCTTGCCGGCCTTCGGCGCGCCCCGGCCGGAGCCGTCGCTGTCGCCCGGTGCCGCCTTCACCTTGGCCTCGTCGTAGAACTCCGAGCCGGTCACCTCGAGGCCCTCGTCGGCGAGGGCGATGATCACCTTGTCCTTGAGGCCGCGCGGCATCTCCGCCACCGGGATGGCGGCGAACAGCTCGATTGGGGGCAGGGCGATCATCGAGCGGGCGCGGCACTGGTCGCAGGTGCGCACGTGCTGGTGCACCGCCCGCACCGCCTTGTCGCCGAAGGCGGAGGCGCCGGCCTTGTCGAGGTCGGCCTTGAGGGCGTCGTGCTCGGGGTCGCCGCCGCGCCACAGCAGTCGCGCCCGCAGGGCGTTGGCGTAGCCGTTGGGCAGCTTCTGGATGAGCTCGGCCGTCTTGTCGGCCGGCAGGTCGAGCACGGCGCCCGCCTCGGCGGCGGTCAGCTTGTGGCGCAGGTGCAGGTCGAGCAGGTCGCGCACCCGCTCGCCGAGCACGTGGGCGGCGTCCCACAGCAGGCCGGCGACGGCGGGGTCCTTGCCGGACACGGCGGCGTCGGTGGCGGCGGCGAGCTTGTCCTCGGGGTGGTCCTTGCCGTGGCTGACCGTGGGCTTCCACGGCGCCGCGGTGCGGGCCGTGCCCATGACGACCGTGCCGAGCGACGCGTCGCCCGACGCGATGGCGCCGTGCACGTCGGCGAGGATGGCCGCCGTGCGCTCGCCCGCCTCGGACGACGGGACGCCGGTGACGAGCACGCGGTCGTAGACGTCGTCCATCCAGGCGTCGGCGATCCGCCCGAAGGCGCGTGCGTCACCCTTGCGGTGCGCTGCCAACAGCTCGTCGTCGCGGCGCTGCCGTTCCTCGGCGGCCGCGGACGTGGCCTTGTCGTCTGCCACGACACGCTCCCTCGTTGCTCGATGCGAACACCCCCGACGCATCGCAGCAGCTCAGGCCGCCGTGGACACGCCGGTGTCCAGATTAGGTCCCTGGACACGTTGCTGCTGTGCAACGGCGCGGCGCACACGTCCTAAGGTGCCGCGACCCGTCGAAGGAGCGCCGCCATGTCGCTGGTCACGGTCGACCGCCCACAGCCGCACACCACCGTCGTCACCCTCAACCGGCCCGACGTCCTCAACGCCATGTCGATCGATCTGGTGATCGAGCTGCACGACACGCTGGAGGAGGTGGCGGCCGACAACGACTGCTACGTCGTGGTGCTCACGGGCGCCGGCCGGGCCTTCTGCTCGGGCCTGGACCTCAAGGACTACGGGATCATCCCCAACATCGACGGCCTGACCGTCGGCCGGATCGCCCAGCGCTCGATGCGGTACTACTCGCGCCTGGTGTCCCAGCTGCGCCGCATGCACCAGCCGGTCATCGCCGCCGTGAACGGTCCAGCCTACGGCGGGGGGATGTGCCTGTCGCTGGCGGCCGAGATCCGCATCGCCGACGAGACGGCGACGTTCAACGCCACCGGCATCGTCAACGGCCTGACGTCGACCGAGATGGCGGCGAGCTGGCTGCTGCCGCGCCTGATCGGGGCGGCGCACGCCAACGACCTGCTGCTGACGGGCCGCAAGGTCGACGCCGACGAGGCGTACCGCATGGGGCTGGTGTCGCGCATCGCCCCCGCCGGCACGACGCTGGAGCTGGCACTCGAGATCGCGGCCGGCATGGCGAAGTTCAGCCCGTACGGCCTGGCGATGACCAAGGACATCCTGTGGGTCGGCCTCGAGACGGCGGCGCTGGAGTCGGCCATCGAGATCGAGGACCGCAACCAGCTCATGCTCGGCTTCACCGAGAACCTCCAGGAGGCCATCCGGGCGTTCGCCGAGGGGCGTGAGCCCGCCTACACCGACGAGCCCCGCCGGGACCTGTTCGACACCCCCGGCTGAGGCTCGGTCGCCGCCCGCCGCCCGCTGCCCGACCGCACCCCCCGCCGAAATTGGGCTGGGATCTCCGATATCTCGGAGTGGTGAGCCCAATTTCGGCATGGTTCGAGAGTTGCGGACCATCGTCCCTTCCGTACGTCGCCGCTGGCTGCCACGATCGAGCACCGTGGCGATGATCGAGCTGGCCGGCGTGACCCGGTCCTACGAGACCGGCGCCGGCACCGTCACGGCGCTGGCGGACGTGGACCTGCACGTCGACGCCGGGGAGTTCGTCGTCGTGCTCGGCCCGTCCGGTTCGGGCAAGACGACCTTGCTCAACATCATCGGCGCCCTCGACACGCCCACGAGCGGGACGGCCCGCGTCGCCGACCACGACCTGGTCGGCGCCTCGCGTGCCGACCTGTTCCGCTACCGGCGCGAGACGGTGACGTTCGTGTTCCAGACCTTCAACCTCTTCCCGGGGCTCACCGCCCTCGAGAACGTGCGCTTCGGCGCCGACGTCGCCGGCGTGGCGGACGCCGCAGCCGTGGCGCACGACGTGCTGGGCCGGGTGGGGCTGGCCGATCGCGAGGACCACTTCCCGGCGATGCTGTCCGGGGGTGAGCAGCAGCGCGTCGCCATCGCCCGCGCCCTGGCCACCGGCAACGACGTGCTGCTGGCCGACGAGCCGACGGGCGAGCTGGACTTCCGCACGGGGGTCGCCATCCTCGAGCTCCTCGAGGAGCAGGCGACCGACGGTCGCGCCGTCGTGGTCGTCACCCACAACCGCGAGATCTCGCGCGCCGCCGACCGCGTCGTCGAGCTCAGCGGCGGCCGCGTGATCGCCGACGGTCCCCCCGAGGGCGGGCGGCGGCCGACGAGCGAGCTGCACTGGTGAGCGGCGGTTGGGCCTTGTGGCTGCGCTGGACCTGGCGGGACCTGCGCCAGCGCTGGGTCCAGGTGCTCGCCATCGCCACCATCATCGCCATCGGGTCGGGCGTGTACGCCGGGCTGTCGTCGCAGACGGCGTGGCGCCGCCAGTCTTATCCCGCCAGCTACGCCGCGCTGGCCGCCCACGACCTGCTGGTCGAGACCGCCGAGGGGACCGACACGACGGCGGGCTCGCTGCGCGGCGCCGTCGACGCCATGGCGCACCCGGAGTGGGTCGTCGACGCCGAGGAGCGCCTCGTCCTGCCGACGCAGGTCGACGCCGGCGCCGTGGCGGGGCGGACCTTGCTGGTGCCCGGCCGCGTGGTCGGCGTCGACGTCGCCGACGGCGGCCCGCACGTCGACCGGCTCGAGCTGACCGGCGGGCGGGCGCTGGGCGCCGACGACGTCGGCGAGCCGCGCGTGGTGCTCGACAGCCACTTCGTCGAGTTCCACGAGCTGCCCGACACCGGCACGATCACCCTCAGCGGGGGCGACGTCGACTACGTCGGCGCCGGCTACAGCCCCGAGTACTTCATGGTGGCGTCCGACACGGTGAGCTTCCTGGCCGAGGCCGGCTTCGCCGTGATGTTCGCCCCGCTCGAGACCGCCCAGGAGCTGTCGGGGCGCGCCGACGCCGTGAACCAGCTCGCCGTGCGGTTGGCCCCCGGCGTCGACCCCGCCGCGGCGCGCGCCGAGCTCGAGGCGGCGTTGGCGGCGAGCGTGCCCGACGTCGCCACCACCGTCACCCCGATCGGCGAGGAGCGCGTCTACCGCAACCTGTTCGACGACATCGAGGGCGACCAGCGGCTGTTCAACATCTTCTCGCTGCTGGTGCTGATCGGCGCCGCCTTCGCCGCGTTCAACCTGACCAACCGGGTCGTGGAGGCGCAGCGACGGGAGATCGGCATCGGCATGGCGCTCGGGCTCGACCGGTGGAAGATCGCCGTGCGGCCGGTGCTGATGGGCGTGCAGGTCGGCGTGCTCGGCGTGGTGGTCGGCGCCGGCTTCGGGCTGTGGGTGTCGTCGCTGATGTCGGACCTCAACCAGGCGATCCTGCCGTTGCCGGTGTGGATCGACGACTTCCAGCCGGGCAGCTTCGCCCTCGCCTCGGCGCTCGGGGTGGTGCTGGTCACGATCGCCACGGTCATCCCGGTGCTGCGCGCCGTGCGGGTCGACCCCATCGACGCCATCCGGTCCCGGCCCGGGCTCGGCGCCACCGGGCGGGGACGGCTGGCACGCCTGGTCGGGCGCATCCCGCTGCCGGGCAACAGCATCGCCCAGTTCCCGTTCCGCAACGTCGTGCGCGAGCCGCGGCGCACGCTGCTGACCGTCCTCGGCATCGGCGCGGCGCTGGCCGTGCTCATCGGGCTCACCGGCATGATCGACTCGTTCACCCGCACGATCGACGACGGCGAGGCCGAGATCCTCGGCGCCCGGCCGGACCGGGCGACGGTGACGCTCGACTTCTTCTACCCGGTGGACGCGCCGGTGGTGACCGACCTGGCGGCCCTACCCGAGGTGGCGGCGGCCGAGCCGCAGCTCGACCTCGGCGGGACGCTGCTGGGCCCGGACGGCACCGAGATCGACACCTACATCGGCTTCGTCCCGTTCGACTCGCCGTTGTGGCGACCGACCGCCGAGGAGGGCTCGCTCGACGTGGACGGCGGCATCGTGCTGGCGCGCAAGGCGGCCGACGACCTCGGCGTCGGTCCGGGCGACACGGTCACGCTGCGCCACCCGGTGCGCGAAGGCCTGTCGTACCGGTTCGTCACGTCGGAGCTGCCGGTGGCGGCGGTGCACCCGAACCCGTACCGGTTCGTGTCCTACCTCGACCTCGACGACGCCTCGCTGATGGGGATGGAGGGGTTGGTCAACGCCGTGTCGGTGCAGCCGGCCGAGGGGGTGACGCTGGCGGAGCTGAAGGAGGCGGTGTTCGGGCAGCCCGGCGTCGCCGCCGTGGAAGGGGTGAACGAGGTGGCGGCGTCGATCCGCGACACGCTCGAGGAGCTGCTCGGCTTCCTCGCCATCCTCCAGGGCTTCGTGCTGTTGATGGCGCTGCTGATCGCCTTCAACACGTCCGCCATCAGCTCCGACGAGCGCCGGCGCGAGCACGCCACGCTGTTCGCCTTCGGGCTGCCGACGCGGCGCGTGATGGGGCTGATGGTGACCGAGAGCATCCTGGTCGGTGCGCTGGGCACGGCGGTGGGGATCGTCGCCGGCCGGGTGCTGCTGGCGTG
Source organism: Acidimicrobiales bacterium (assembly GCA_020439175.1). Lineage (GTDB taxonomy): Bacteria > Actinomycetota > Acidimicrobiia > Acidimicrobiales > Acidimicrobilacustridaceae > JAGQTE01. The sequence goes on from JAGQTE010000320.1 coordinate 6,081, forward strand.
GATGGTGCGCGTCCTGCTGCCCGACACGGTGCCCGACCTGCGGATCGTGGTGGACGTCGCCGGGTCGACGTACCTGACGGCAGCGGTGCTCGGCATCGTGGCGGTCGCCGTGGCACCGCTGCTCACCTGGCGCCGGCTCGGGCGCATGGACATCCCGTCCACCCTGCGCGTCGTCGAGTAGCCCGCGGGCTTGCGGCTCGGGCGCGTACGGCTTCTCGTCGAAATTGGGCTGGGGACTCCGAGATATCGGAATGGTGAGCCCAATCCTGGTGAGGGTCTACGGCTCGGGGACGACCTGGACGACGACCTTGCCGGTGTTGGCGCCGGTGAAGAGCATGTTGAGGGCGTCGGGGCAGCGGTCGAGCCCGTCGACGAGCTCCTCCCGCCACCGCAGCTTGCCCTCGGCCGCCCACGTCTTGAGCTGGGTGAAGCACTCGTCGAAGCGGTCCCAGTAGTCGAGGGTGATGAACCCTTCCATCCGGCCGCGCCGAGAGATCAGGTTCAGGTAGTTGCCGGGGCCCGCGGGTCGGCCCGTGTCGTTGTAGACGGCGATGGCGCCGCACAGCACCACCCGCCCGCGCTGGTTGAGGGCGCCGAGCACGTCGTCGAGGATCGGACCGCCGACGTTGTCGAAGTACACGTCGACCCGGTCGGGGCACAGGGCGCGCAGCCGCTCGGCGACATCCTCGGTGCGGTGGTTGATGCAGCCGTCGAAGCCGAGCTCCTCGGTGACCCAGGCGCACTTGTCGTCGCTGCCGGCGATGCCGACGACGCGGCAGCCGGCGATCTTGGCGATCTGGCCCACGAGCGAGCCGGTGGCGCCGCCGGCGGCCGACACGACGACCGTCTCGCCGGGCTGGGGCTTGCCCACGTCGAGCAGGCCGAAGTAGGCGGCGGCACCGGTGCCGCCGAACACGCTCATCATCGGGCGCAGCGGCGTGTCGGGATCGAGCTTGGTGGTGAACAGGTCGTCGCGCACCACGCCGTAGGTGGCCCACCCCGGCAGCGAGTAGACGAGATCGCCGACGGCGTAGGCATCGCAGTTCGTCGCCACGATGTGGCCGATGCCCGAGCAGCGCACCACCTCGCCGATCTCGACGGCGGGCAGGTAGCCCTCGCCCCGGTTGAGCCAGGTGCGGACCGTGGCGTCCATCGACAGGTAGATGACCTGCATCAGCGCCTCGCCCTCGGCCAGGGTCGGCAGTGGCTGCGTGACGAGCTCGACGTCGTCCCACGACAGCAGCCCCTCGGGGCGCCGGCGCAGCACGATCGCCTGCATCGAGTCCGGGAGGTCGGGTCGCTGGTCTGGGTCGGGCGATGAGGAGTCGGCCATGGTGGGCACCGTATCGGCAGCGTCGCGGCGGATGCGTCGCCGGTACGGTGCGGTCGTGGCTCCGCAACCGTTGGCGATCGCCGGGCACGTCTCGGGCGGCTACCGGCTGGTGCGACCGTTCCGTGCCGACCCTGGCTGCTCGTCGACTACCCCCTGGCGTGATACGTCGGTCGTCCGTCGTCGATTGCGCGTGTGTACGCGCCGGGCGCGTGCAAGCGCGCAATCGTCCGGATCCCGCAGTCCCGACCGGCCGTTCGTCGTCGGTCCGACGTGGCCGGTGAAGGGGCCGAGGCGCGAGCATGACGGCGCCGACGCGAAGGGGGACGTGATGCGACAGGTGCTGTGCCGCGAGCTGGGACCGCCGGAGGTGCTCGTCGTGGAGGAGGCGCCCGACCTCGTGCCGGGTGCCG
>JAGQTE010000321.1 GCA_020439175.1 Acidimicrobiales bacterium
GGAACCGGTTCGACGGCCACCGGTGCGCCGCCGCCGGCCGGGCGCGGCGGGCGACGACGGTGACGGCGGCGAGCAGCACCCCGGCGGCGACGACGACCGGTGCGGCGACGGCCAGCACGACGACGGCGAGGCCGGCCGGCACGAGCGTGGCGGCGAGCTGCGGCGTGGCGCGCAGCCCCCGACCGAGCGCCCGCACGGCGCGCGGCGAGCGGCCCGATGCGACGTCGTCGAACACGACGGTGGCGCCGCCGACGACGGCGAGCAGGACGACCAGCAGCGCGCCGATCGTCGGCAGCGCCAGCAGGACGAGGAGGCGGACGATCTCACCGTCGCCGACGGTGGTGGGATCGGTGATGTCGACGGCGTCGATGACCACGCCCATCCAGATCCACACCGGGATCATCAGCGCCGCGGCGACGGCGCAGGCAGCCAGGAGCAGTCGAAGGAGCCCGAAGGCTGCTCGACCAGCGAGCGCGCCGCCGCCCAGCAAGAGGGTGGTCCCTTCGGTCACCCGCGCACGCAGGCGCGGAGCCGCCGCTGTCTCCCGTAACTCCATCCGGAGTCGTCCTTTGCATACCGCCGGTCCTGTACACCGTACATCTTGAGCTGTGCGGTGTACAGGAGGTAGGAAGGGGCGTGGCGGGGACGGGTCCGTCGTCGATGTGGAGCAGGTGAGCACGAGTGGTACGAGCGAGCGACAGCGCGGCACGCGATACGCGACGTGAGCCGCTGAGCCGAGCCGAGATCGCCCGGGCGGCGCTGGTCATGGTCGATCGCGATGGAGGCGAGAACCTGTCGATGCGGCGCCTGGCGCAGGAGCTGCGCGTCACGACGATGGCCGTGTACCACCACTTCGAGTCGAAAGCCGAGGTGATGCAGGCCGCCGCCGACCAGGTGTGGATCGAGGTCGTCACCTCGCTCGAGCCCCACGACGACCCGGTCGAGGCGATCCTCGACGGCTTCCTCACGGCACGGCGGGTCTTCCGGTCCCATCGCGACATCACGCCCTACGCCGTCGCCTCGCCCCGGACGCCCGACGCCGTGCACGTCATGGCCGCAGGCATCGCGGCGCAGTTCGAGCGGGCGGGCTTCACGGGCGAGCGTGCGGCGACCGCCTACCACGCGCTGGCGACCTACACGTTGGGCAGCGGCGTGCTCGAGGCGCAGCGCGCCATCGTGGACCGTTCGATCCGCGCACCGGTGTCCGACCTGGCTGCGGCGGTCGGTGCACCACCGTCAGCCGGTGTCGATGGCGACACTTACGCAGCGGTCCTCGGAGCCATGGAGGACGACCCGGACCTGGCGCGCTTCGAGCGCAGCCTGCGGGCGATCATGGCGGGCCTGCTGGCGACCGGCGACGGCTGAGCCTCAGTCGGGCGGCAGCGCGGCGAAGTTCTTCTTGGCCTGGCGGTACCACTTCATGCCGGAGACGGGTCGCTTCCAGCGCCCTTGCATGTCTGCCAGCGCGGGCTGGTGCGCCTCGTCGCCCCGCTCGACGGCCTCGCGCAGGTGCTGGTCCTGGGCGTTGATCACGTCGTCTGCGGTCTCGCCGTGGTGGGCGTGATCACACGGCCCTCCGAGCTGTCGGCAGGACATCGTCTTCATCGGTGGCTCCTCTCGTTGTCGGCGGTCGGGTGCAGCGCGTGCGGTCGACTCACGGTCGCTGCTGGATGCGGATGAGGTTGCCGGCGGGGTCGCGCACGGCGCAGTCCCGCAGGCCGTAGACCTGATCCATCGGCTCCTGGACGATGTCGGCACCCGCAGCCTCGATGCGGGCGAAGAGCCCGTCGAGATCGGGGGTGGCGAGATTGACGCCGGCGTAGGTGCCCTTGTCCA
>JAGQTE010000322.1 GCA_020439175.1 Acidimicrobiales bacterium
CAACCTACGTTCTTGTGGTGCCTGACCGCGCATGCGCGGCTCAGCACCGCAGGAATGTGGCGTTTGGCGGTTCGGGGGAGCTACCCGGTGAAGGCGGGATTGGCCTGCACCGGGGTGGCCGGGGTGGCCGGGGGAGCGCCGGTGGTCGTCGACGTCGAGGCGGGCGCCGCCGTCGTGGTCGTCGATTGCATCATGGCGATGGCTTCGACCGCCGTGGCCGGACATGAGCCGTAGTCCCCGTAGCAGGTGTAGAGCTGCTCGTTGGCGCCGCCGTACTCGTTCGCCATGCCGTCGCAGCGGTAGAGCACGAAGAACTCGGCCGACGTGGCCGCCTGCGGCGGGGTGGTGCCGATGACGACGTGCACGCCGAGCCGGGTGCCGGCCGCGGCCGGCGTCGTGGTCTCGGACAGGATGTACTCCAGCCCGCTGTAGGTCTGCTGATAGGCGTTCGTCTCGAAGCTGTCGAGTGTGGTGCCGTCCTCGGACGTGAACGTCACCGCCTGCCGGGCCACGTCCGACGCGTCGTAGGTGACCTGGATGTCGCCGTAGGTGCAGTTCGCCGACGGGCTCATCGCCACGCCCTGGGCGGTGATGCGGTCGTTGGCGGCGGCGGGGTCGGCGAGGACGCCGCCGACGACGGCGAGACAGGACAGGACGAGGAGGAGGCGGAAGCGGGTCATGGCGTGGACTCGTCGTGGCAGTCCTCGGTCTTGATGTGCCAGCCCAGCAGCCCCTGCGACTGCTTGCCGTCGTAGGAGAACCAGATCGGCTCGCCGAACGTCGACTGGAAGTCGTCACCGTTGCTCCAGAACATCTTGGTGGGCGACGTCCAATCCTGGGGGTTCACGCCGAGGTCGTTGACGAGCGTGCTGTACGAGTCCGACGAGGCGTGCAGGCAGTTGCCGGTGCCGTCGCCGTCGGTCGTGATCATGGCGTATTGGTAGGCGCCCGAGTACGACTTGGCGTACCCGGAGGTGTTGTTCAGGTTGCAGGCGGTCTGCCAGCAGCGCCCCGCTGTCCAGCCGTGGCTGTGCGAGCCGGCGAACTGCTGGTACACCCACACGGCCCGACCCGTGTTGGCGAGCTGCTGGAGCTGGGCGTAGTTCTCGTCCGTGAACCGGATGACGCCCGAGCCGTACATCTCGGCCATGGCGGTGAGCAGCCCGTAGTCGTCGACGATCTGCTCGTGGGTGCCGAAGAGGAAGGCGTCGGCCTGGCAGAACGTGTTGACGATGGCGTTGTCGAGCGTGTCCTTCTCGGTCGTGATGCTGCCGTTGAGGTTGCTGAACTCGAGGCCGGCCTGCGCGCCCGCGCCGACCATGGTGAGGGTGGCGAACAGGAAGGGCACCCACGTGGCGGCGTCGGGACCGGTGAAGATGAAGCCGGCGGCGCCGATGATGCCGGTGATCAGGTCCATCATCATCGCCAGGAACTTGTCGCCGCTGTTGCTGAAGACGTTGGCGATCGAGTCGACCGAGTAGCTGTTGTTCGAGGCGATCAGCAGCGTCGTCTCGAGGAGCTGCTGGAGGCTGCCCGAGTCGCTGAAGTAGTACGACCGCAGGTAGTTGACGGCGTTGGTCCAGTCGGTGACGTCCTGTTCCACCGCCTGGTACGTGTTGCGGGGGACGTTGAGCGACATCGGCTTGGTCTTGGGGATCTCCGAGGCCACGAGCGACATGTCGGTGCCGAGCTCGTGGAACATCGACCGCACCGACTGCGGCGGGGCGAAGTCGCCGTAGAGGGCGTTGGTGACCGAGGCATTGATGTACTGGTACGAGCGGCCGGGGTCGGTGCCGTCGCCGAGGCTGGTGTCGTCGGTGCCGCCGGACCACGCCGGGAACGGCGTCGAGGGGTTGATCCACTGCGTCGGCCGCGTCGCCGGGTCGAGCACGAACGTGCGCACCCCAGCGGCGTCCTTGCCGATGACGGCGCGTGGCTGGCCGGCGTCGGTCATCACGGTGCGGATCGTCGAGTAGCGCGCCGGGCTGGCGTTCCAGCCGTTGGTGTCGGAGAACTCGTCGAGCACGACGCCGAGGTCGGTGAAGGCCTTGGCGGTGCTGTCGTAGCTGAGGGTGTGCAGCCCGTCGGTGCCGCGATACAGCACCTCGTCGGTCGGGTACTGGCCCGTCGAGAGGAGGACGTCGCCGGTCTGGACGGTCGAGTAGTACTCCGGCTGGGCGTACGTGGAGCCGGCCATCACCGTCGGGGTGGTGATCATGGCCGTCCACACCCGCTGGCCCGAGGTCTGGTCGATCTCGGAGTGGTAGGCCTCGAGCCCGTTCGGGCCGCGGCCGATGATCTCCGCCTGGTTGTCGCCGTCGATGTCGCCGGCCGTGATCGACCCGTACTGCTCGGGCTTGTCCCAGCCGTTCTCCGGGATCCACGACGTGACCGTCCCGCTCCACCCCCACCCGGAGCCGGTGTAGGTGTACAGCAGCATCCCGGCGCCCTGCGTCGGGTACGGGTTCTGATCGGTGG
>JAGQTE010000039.1 GCA_020439175.1 Acidimicrobiales bacterium
CGCCCGGCGCCGTGGTCGACGTCGGGCCGCCCGGCACGTCCGGGTCCACCGCCAGGCACGGCGCCGTCGCCCCCGCCGGCTGCACGCACACCGCGTGTGCGGCGCCGGTGTCGTCGACGGTCACGGCCAGCACGCCGGTGGTCTCGTCGAAGGTCCAGCTCCAGGCGGCGTCCGGGTCGCTCGTGGTCACCTGCCACCCCTGCGGGTAGCGGCGCGACTCGGGCACGAAGATGTCCGTGGTGCCGGTGGCGGCATTGTCCGTGTAGCGCACCCGCAGCAGACCGGTCGCCGGGTCCCAGTCGCTGCTGGTCGGCGCCCCGGCGATGGCCCGGGCGTACGGCTGGAAGATCTGCTCGATCCCGGGGCGGTCGGCGAAGGCGGCGTCGATCGGGCAGTAGCCGTCGCCGGCGCACCAGTTGAACACCGACCAGCCCGAGGTCACGTCGTCGAGCGTGCGCAGGCTGTCGGCCACGAATTGGTCCATGCCGCCGGCGTCGGGGTGGGCGATGCCCCACTCGCCGACGAGCATCGGCATGGGGTACTTCGCCGTGTACGTGGTGATGGCCCCGGCCCAGGTGGCGAAGAAGTCCGGGTTATAGGCGATGACGCCGCCGGGCGTGTAGGTGGCGGCCTCGATCGAGGCGTCGTACATGTGCGGGTAGATGGCGACCTTCGGGCCGGTGACGAGGCCGAGTGACGTGGGGACGCCGAGCGAGGCCAGGTTCGGTGGCTCGAAGAACACGAAGTGGTCGGCGTCGACGGCCGAGATGGCGTCGGTGAGGCGCTGGTACATCGGCGTGAGCTGCGTCGCCTCGACGCGCGCCGCCGCATCGAAGAAGTTCTCGCCGTCACGGAACTTGCCGAACGGCTCGTTCAGCAGGTCGTAGCCGAGCACCGCCGGGTGATCCTTGACGGCGTCGACCACGTGCAGCCACACCTCGATCTGCTCGGCGCGCAGGTCGGCGTCCTCGTAGAGGTGCTCGAAGGCGTTCTGCACCGCCGGCTGGAGGTAGTTCTGCAGCCACACCTCCTGCGGCTCGAACGGCACCCCGTCGGTGCGGGTGGCCCACGCCGGGATGCCGACGAAGCCGAACGCCTCGCCGTAGACGTCCTGGTGCATGTCCAAGATGACGAGGATGCCGTGGGCCTCCGCCCGGTCGAGCGCGGCGACGACCTTGTCGAGGTACGCCTGGTCGTAGCTGTCCTGCGTGGGCTCGAGGTGCTCCCAGTAGATGGCCAGGCGGATGTGGTCGAGGCCACGATCGGCCGCCGCGGCGAGCAAGTCGTCGGTGAGCGTGTCGGGGTCCTCGGTCTTGTGGTTGCCGCCGTGGAACTGCAGGGCGCGGCCCTGCGCGTCGGCGATGTAGACCCGTCCGTCCGTGCCGGTGGCGGTGTGCCAACCGGCGACCGGGCCCGGCAGCGGACCCTGGACCGCACCGGCCGGCGAGGAGGGCACGGCCACGACGGCGAGCAGCGCCGCCAGCACGGCCACGGTCGCGGCGCGCCGCATCGAGAACCTGGAGTCCGCCATGGCGCAAGAGCATAGGGCGGCGCCCACGCGGCCCTCGTGCGTCAGGCGGCGGCGCGGGTGCGGCGCAGCAGTGGATCGGTGAGGGCGAGCAGCGCGTCGGCGGCGCGCATCGTCCGGCCGGCGGCGTCGCGGGCGTCGGGCTCGACCAGGTTCGCCATGACCGCCAGCGTGATGTCGGCGATCGCCTGCGTCCCCACCGCCACCCGCAGCCCCGACCGCAGGATCCACGGGTGCCCGATCAGGAACGAGAAGCGGCGGCCCGTGCGCAGGAAGGCGTCGAAGCGGGCGCCGACCTCGGCGTCGTAGCGGACCGGCGCCGTCACCGGGTCGGACAGGAACAGGTCCGCCGCCACGATGCCGGACTCCAGCGCGTAGTCGATCCCCTCGCCGTTCATCGGGTTGACGAGGCCGGCGGCGTCGCCGATCGCCACCCACCCCGGACCGTGGCGGCGCTGGGCGCTCATCGGCAGCCGCCAGGCGCGGGGGCGCTCCAGGTTCTCGCCGATCTCCCACGAGTCGGCGACCAGCCCCCGATACGCCTCCAGCAGCGAGTTGAGGTTGAGCTTGGTGAACCCCTGCATCGTGGACAGGGCGCCGACGCCGATGTTCACGGTGCCGTCGCCGCACGGGAACATCCACCCGTAGCCCGGCACCGGCGTGCCGTGCTCGTCGCGCAGGGTGAGGCACGCCTCGATGTGGCGGTCGGTGTGGCGTGGGCTCTCGACGTACGTGCGGATGGCCAGGCCGAAGGGCTCGTTCGGGTCGCGCACCGCGCCCACGAGACGGGCGGCGGGACCGGGCGCGCCCGTGGCGAGCACGGTGAGATCGGCCTCGATCAGCTGGCCGCCGCCGTCGTCGCTGGCGCGCACGCCGACGACCCGGCCCCCGTCGAGCTCGGGCAGTGCCTCGGTGCCGAAACGCACCTCGGCACCGGCTGCCTCGGCGTGTTCGATCAGGGCCTGATCGAGCGCCTTGCGCGGCCACACCGCTCCACGTGCCGGGTAGCGGCCGCCGGGCCACGGCAGCTCGCGCACCGTGCGATTGGCGATCATCCGCAGCCCGTCGATGCGATGCGACGCGTCCAGCTCGACGCCCAGTTCGTCGAGGGCAGCGATCGCTCGCGGGGTCAAGCCGTCGCCGCACACCTTGTCTCGGCCGCGCTCGCCCTTCTCGCACACGATGACGCGGGCGCCGGACTCGGCCAGGCGACGGGCGACGGCGGCACCACCGGGTCCGCCACCGATGACGGCGACGTCGTATCGCTCTGGAGCCGGCACGTCTCCCAGTCTGCTGCGCGACGCCCCCGATCCCCCCAATCCGCCGACCCGGCCAAGGTGCCCCCCGTCACCCAGCCCGCGACCCGGTCGCCCACGCCAGCCTCGCCGCGCACACCCGGCCCGACGTTTGCGCGCTTGTACGCGGTCGGCGCGTGCAAACGCGCACTCGTCCCCGTGCATCGGCGCGGGTTGTGCCGCGTCCCGGCAGAGGGCAGAAGGCAGGAGTCAGCGCCTCGGTGGCGTGGCGCGTCCTTCGACGGCATCGATCTCGCTGCGGCGGTCAGCGACCCGGCCGTCCTGGTCGGCGCGGTCGACCTGGTCGGCGTGGTCGGCCACCACCGCCACGGCGCCGAGCTGCGACGGCACCTCGACGTGCAGATCGCCCGTCGCCTCGATGGCCACCCGCGCACCGGTGGCGAGGGCCACGTCCATCACGTGGCCGCCGACGGTGCGGGCGTCGTCGACAGCGTGCAGGTGCCACCCGGGCACCTCCAGGCCTCCCGTGCGGTCGGGGAAGCAGAAGCCGACCAAGGTGCCGCACACGTCGGTCAGGTGATGCTCGGCCTGGTGGGCCACGACCTCACGCAGCGGCGGATACGGAGGGCGCTGCCTGGCGACGCTGCGCACGACGAGGCGCTCGAAGGTGCCGTCGAGCCGCACCGCCAGCACCGGTGCGTCCGGGGCCAGCCCCCGCACCGCCTCGGTGAGGGCGTCGAACGACACGCAGGCGCCGAGCGTCGCCGTGATCGACGGCCGGAAGCGGCACACCACGGCAAACGGGGTGCGCACCTTGCCGGCCACGCTGTGCAGCGAGCCGTCGACCCGCGCCACGAAGGCCGCCCCCTCGACGACGATCAACTCGCCGTCGAGCCCGTCGAGCGTCCCGATGCCCAGGTCGCCGTGCTCCAACAGCTCACCGACGCTGAGGTCCCCGTCGTAGGCGCCGTCGAGCAACGCCTCGATCGTCGCCGTCTGGAACACAGCGTCGCCGTCGGCGACCGCCCCCGCCGCGTCATGGTCGAACAGATCGACGCGCAGCGCGCCCACCAACCGGTGGTCGACGATCTCCACGCGTCAGGCCCCGAGGGGTCCGGGACCCGACCAGGTGTCGGGGTCGAACGGCGGCGCCGGTGGCGGCGGGTTCGCCGCCAGCGACGGGGGCGGTGGCAGCACCGCGGCCGCCGTGAACGCTGCGCGCTCGGTCGCATCCAGGTTCGCGAGGACCAGGTGCTCGACCAGCCAACGCCGCTTGCGCTCGAAGACCGGATCGTGCAACGACGCCGACGTCGTGCTGGTCCTCGGCTCCGGCAGCAGGATGCCCCGCC
>JAGQTE010000040.1 GCA_020439175.1 Acidimicrobiales bacterium
GAGACCGGGTCGACCCTGGCGGGCTGAGCCGCCGCCCCGGCCGGCCGTGGCGGGTCGCCCGATTGCCCGTGAACAGCCGTTCACCCCAACGAGCCGGCAGATCGCGTCAGCAACGCACGCGATCTGCCGGCTCGTTTCCCATCGGCGACCTGGCCGTGCGGCGGCGGCCACCACAGCCGTATTGACAAAAGTTCTTTTCCATAGTTGGCTGGCGCGGTGCTCGACCTCGAGGTGATCGATGCGCCCGACGCCGCCATCGCCGCGCTCGACCCGGTGCGCGCCCAGATCTTGCGACTGCTGGTCGACCCCGGGTCCGCCACCAGCGTCGCCCGCATCCTGGACCTCCCCCGCCAGAAGGTGAACTACCACCTGCGCGCCCTGGAGGCCCACGGTCTGGTCGAGCTCGTCGAGGAGCGGCCCCGGAGAGGCGCCACCGAGCGCATCGTGCAGGCGACGGCGCGCGGCTACCTCGTCTCCCCCGCCGCCATCGGCGGCGACACCGTGGCCGACCCCCAACGCGTCGACCGGCTGTCGAGCCGGTATCTGGTGGCGCTGGCGGCGCGGGTCGTGCGCGAGGTGTCGTCCCTGGCTCGCAACGCCGACGCCGCCGGCAAGTCCCTGCCGACGCTGGCCATCGACACCGAGGTGCGTTTCGCCTCGGCCGCCGACCGCGCCGCCTTCACCGCCGAGCTGGCCGAGGCGGTCACCAGCCTGGTGGCCCGCTACCACGACGAGCAGGCACCGGGCGGCCGGCCGCACCGGGTGCTCGTCGCCGCCCACCCGACCCCACCGTCCGACGACAACCCCAGGAGCGACCGATGACCGACCCCACCGACGACCCGTCCGGCGCCGAGCCGTCCACCGGCGCAGCGCCCGACCCGGAGGCGCCCTCAGCCGACGCCGCTGCTGCGGCCGCCACCGCCGGTCCGCCGCGGACCCTCGAGCTGGAGGTCGAGGTCGTGGGCACACCCGAAGCGGTGTGGCAGGCGATCGCCACCGGGCCCGGCATCTCGTCGTGGTACGTCCCGCACACGGTCGAGGAACGGCCCGGCGGCGCGGCGACGGCCTCGTTCGGCGACGCCCCCGAGATGCAGATCCCCGGACGCGTGGCGGCCTGGGACCCGCCGCGCCGCATCGTGTTCGACGGCGGCGAGGGTCGGCGGCCTGGCGTTCGAGTGGCTCGTCGAGGCCCGCGACCAGGGCACGTGCATCGTGCGACTCATCAACAGCGGGTTCGGCGACGGCGACGAGTGGGATGACCAGTACGACGCCATGCGCGAGGGCTGGGGCCTGTTCCTGTACAACCTCCAGCTCCACTGCGAGCACTTCGCCGGCCGGACCGCCACGTCGATGCAGCCGATGGGGATGTGGCCCCTCGACCGCGACGCCGCGTGGGCGCGCCTCACGACCGAGCTGGGCCTCCCGGCGACGCCCGCCCTCGGCGAGCGAGTGAGCGCCGACGCCGGCGAGGGCCTGGAGCTCGCCGGCACGACCGTCGCCGTGGGATCGAACCACGTGGCCCTCCTGCTGGACACACCGGCGCCCGGCACGGCGTTCCTCGCCGCCGAGGGCAGCCACGGAGGCTGCGGCGTGTCGGTGTGGGCGTACCTCTACGGCGACGATGCCCCCGCCCTCATCGAACGCGACAAGCCCCGATGGCAGGCCTGGTTGCAGGAGCACGCCGACTGACGCACGTCGACGCCGGCCGACCCGCCGGGGCGCTCGGCGTCACCACCACGCCCCGGGGCTGGTGCCGAGGGGTTCGGGCGGGCGGTCCCAGCGACACGGCGTCGCCGACAGCTCGAGCGCCGGCGGCAGGTGCCGGAGCCGGCCCCACGCCGTGTCGGTCGCCACGAGGCGGGCATCGACGTCGCCGAGACCGGCGGCCAGCGACGGATCGTCGACGAGGCCGGCCGACGCGAACCACTGCGCCGTCTGGCACAGCGAGGCGCGCACCAGCCAGGACCCGCCAGCCTCGGTGCGGTGGCGCAGCGCCGCCAGCACCCCGGCGGCGGCCAGGTAGCCGGTCGTGTAGTCGGTGGCGGCGGCCGGCACGAGCTTCGGCGCCCCGCCGGCGCCGACCGCGCCCTCGACCCAGCTCATGCCGGTGGTCGCCTGCGCCAGCTGCTCCCACCCGCGCCGCTCGGCCCACGGGCCGGTCGACCCGTAGCAGCTGACCTGCACCACGACGATCCCAGGTCGCCGTTCGGCGAGACGGGCGGGCGCCAGGCCGAACCGGTCCAGCGCACCGGGCCGGTAGCCCTGCACGATCACGTCGGCGTCGTCCACCAGGCGATCGACGACGGCGCGTCCGGCCGCGGTGTCGAGGTCGATGAAGGCGTTGCGCTTGCCGTGACCGGTGTCGACGACGAACGGCTCGATCGACCCCAGCCGTGCGGCACCGACGCGCAGCACCTGGGCGCCCAGCGATGCCAGCGTCCGTCCGCACGTCGGCCCGGCCAGCACCCGGGTGAGGTCGAGCACCCGCAGGCCGTCGAGCGGTCGCGCCCTCCCCGAGGACGTCGCCACCCGTGACACGTGCTCCGGTCGGCGGCGCGGCGGACCGTCGCCGATGCGCTCGACGGTCACGGCCGGCAGCGCCGCGAGGTGCGCGCCCTGGGGATGCGCCGCCCACTGCTCGGGCGAGCGCACCAGCGCGGCGCAGAGGCCCCGGGCGGCGATGGCGTCCTCGAGCGCGGCGCCGTCGTGGCGTGCCACGGCATCGGCCACAGCATCGGGGTCGTCGACGGCGCTCGGCGCCAGACCCAACAGGTCGACCAGCCCGACCGCCAGGTGCGCGAACCCGCCGTGGAGGTGGATCCACCGCCCGTCGGCCGTCGGGTAGGCGGCGATCGTGGCGTTGTGCTGGCGCGCCAGATCGACGCCGTCGGCCTGCTGGACGGCGAAGCCGAGCAGCGTCGCCGCGGCGTCGGCCACGTCGACGCGGACGGCCTGCGCCGGCCCGCCGTCGCCGTGGTGCAGCGCCCCGGCGTGCATCCCCACCAGGGCCAGCGCCGCGGCCGCGCCGTCGCCGATGCGGTGCTGACACGAGACCACGGGGTCAGCCCCCAGCACCGTGACGTCGGTGACGGCTCGTGCCACCGCTGCAGGATCGACGTCGGCGACGTCGATGCCGCTCCCCGCCCACCACCGCCGCAGCTCGTCGTCGCCCATCGGCACCAGTCTCCCGCCCCCGCCTCGTCGCTGCCCGCCCAGGCGGCGCGCCGGCCGGCACCTGCCGCCGGCGCGTCCGGATCGCGGCCCCCAAACGGCGCCATACACCGATGTACGGAGGACATACATCGGTGTATGGTGCCGGCCGTGGCCACCACGACGACCCGCCTGACCCCGGACGACTACTTCGCCGCGGCGATGGCCATCCTCGCCAGCGACGGCGTCGCCGGCCTCACCACGACCAAGGTGTGCGAACGCCTCGACGTCACGCGCGGTTCGCTGTACCACCACTTCGCCAGCGGCCCGGCCTTCCAGGAGGCGCTCATCGAGCATTGGGAGCGCACCCTCGTCCCGGCCGTCCTGGCGGAGGTCGACGCCGTGCCCCCGGCTGAGCGCATCGACCTGCTCCAGCACCTGGCGCTGCACACCGATCACGGCCTGGAACGAGCCATGCGGGCGTGGAGCCACACCAACCCGACGGTCGCCGCGGCGCTGGCACGCGCCGACCGCGCCCGGGAGGACGTGCTGGCGCGCGCCTTCACCGACGTCGGCATCGAGCCGGACCGCGCCGCCACGCTGGCGCGCGTCGGCTGCTCGCTGCTCGTCGGCGCGCAGCAGCTCGACGACGACATCGACCGCGAGCGGCTCGCCGCCGTGCTCGCCGAGTACCGCAGCTGGATCGATCACCGGAGGGACGACCCATGACCGACATCGCCGACGCCACGGCCACGGGAGCCGACGGCCTGTTCCACCTCGGCGCGCCGTGGGCCGACATGGACGCCTGGCACGACCGGGTGGCCGAGATCCGCCGCACCACGCCGGTGCTGCGCGTCGACGCGCCGGAGCACGCACCGTTCTGGGTGCTGACCCGCCACGAGGACGTCTTCGCCGTGTCGCGCGACGACGGCCATTGGAAGAACACCAGCTTCTCGGTGCTCGGTCCCGATGCCGGCTACCGCGAGATGGAGCTGTCGGGCTTCGTGCCCCGGTCGCTCGTCCAGCTCGACGATCACGAGCACACGTCGCACCGCCACGTCACCAACGACTGGTTCAAGCCGGCGGCGGTGAAGCACCGCCAGCCGCGCATCGACGAGATCGCCGACCACTTCATCGCCAAGATGCGCGCCATGGGCGGCGAGTGCGACTTCGCCGACGACATCGCCCAGCCCTACACGCTGCACGTGATCATGGACATCTACGGCGTCCCCGAGAGCGACGAGCCGATGATGATGGACCTGACCCAGGGCATCTTCGGCGCCAACGACCCCGAGTACCTCGGCGGCGCCGAGAACGCCGACCAACGCGTCCTCGGGGCCGTCATGAGCCTCATCCAGTACTTCAACGAGATGACGACCGACCGCCGTGCCTGCCCCCGGGACGACCTGGCGTCGGTGATCGCCAACGGCGAGGTCGACGGTTGCCCGATGGGTGATGCCGAACGGCTCTGGTACTACATCATCGTGGCGACGGCCGGCCACGACACGACGTCGTTCGCCCTCTCCGGCGGGCTCGAGGCGCTGCTGCGCAACCCCGACCAGCTCGACCGCCTCCGCCACGCCGACGAGGACGCCATCGTGCGCGCCGCCGACGAGTGCATCCGCTGGACGACCCCGGTCCGCCACTTCCTGCGCTACGCCACCGAGCCGACGACCATCGGCGGGGTCGACATCCCCGCCGGCGGCCGCGTCCTGCTGTCGTACCCGTCCGCCAACCGCGACGAGGACGTCTTCGTCGACCCCATGCGCTTCGACGTGACGCGCACCGACGCCGACCGGCTCCTGTCGTTCGGCGTCGGCACCCACTTCTGCCTCGGCGCCCAGTTCGCCCGCCGCGAGCTGCGGACGTTCCTGGGGAAGCTGTTCGCCCAGATCGACACCATCGAGCTCGCCGGCACGCCGTCGTGGTCCGAGAGCCACTTCGTCTCCGGCGTCAAGCACCTGCCCATCCGCTACACGTTCCGCTGACGGCGCAGCCGTGCCGCTGACGGCGCACCCGTGCCGCTGACGGGGACGGGTCACCGGCGCCCGTCGCGTCATCCTTGCGGCGCCTGCGGCGGCGGGGCCGTCGTGACGCCCGGTGCGCCCGGTCGTTGCGCCGTCTGCCACTCGCTGATGTTGGGCTGGTACGCCTGCTGGTGCGGGAGCTGGCCCGACTGCACCATGAACTCGTACTGCTGCTTGGCGTAGTCGGTGACCGGCTGCACCCACACCGCCGTGCCGTAGGCGCAGATCTCGCTCCACTGACCGATGGCGCCGGAGTCGAAGCGCATGGCGATGATGGCGTTGGCGCCCCGACGCTGTGCCTCCTGCACCATCCGCGCCATCGCCTCGTTGCGGCTCTGGCTCAGCAGGGACGTGAACTCGGGGATCTCGCCACCGCCGATCGACCGGAACCCGGCGATGCAGCCGGCGCCGATGTTGCGCGAGCGCACGGTGAGACCGAACACCTCCCCTTGCACGGCGACGATGTCGTAGCCGGGGAGGTCGAAGGACGTCGTGATCAACATGGCGGCCACCCTACGACGGCCTCGCGGCCTGGTCGCCGGGTGGCGGGCGGGCGGCGCACTGCGCGTCGCGGCGCGCCACGGCCTAGGTTGCGGGCTCGCCCGGCCCGCGCCGTCGCCGGCGGCGCGGCATCCCTCGATGCACAAGGACGACCGATGACCGCACCCGACCTGTCCCTCTCGCAGCTGTTCGCCGTCGACGGCAAGACCGTGGTGGTCACCGGCGGCTCGCGCGGCATCGGCGAGATGATCGCCGCCGGCTTCCTCGCCAACGGCGCCCGGGTCATCATCAGCTCCCGCAAGGCGGCTGCCTGCGACGCCACCGCCGAGCGCCTCGCCGCCGACTACGGCGGCACGTGCATCTCGATCCCCGCCGACCTGTCGACGGTCGAGGGCGTCGACGGGCTCGTGACGGCGCTCGCCGACGAGCCGGCGGTCCACGTGCTCGTCAACAACGCCGGCGCCTCGTGGGGCGCCTCGATCGAGGAGTTCCCCGAGGCCGGCTGGGACAAGGTGATGGACACCAACGTCAAGGGCGTGTTCTTCCTCACGCAGCGCCTGCTGCCCAAGCTCGAAGCGGCCGGCACCGCCGAGGATCCGGCCCGCATCATCAACATCGGGTCCATCGACGGCATCCGCACCCCGTCGTTCGACACCTGGTCGTACGGGCCGTCCAAGGCAGCGCTGCATGCGCTGACCCGCCAGATGGCGGCCCGGCTGGTGCAGCGCAACATCACGAGCAACGCCATCGCCCCCGGCCCGTTCCCCACCTGGATGCTGTCCACCGGCGTCGGCACCGGCGGCGACGTCGAGGGCACCGACTGGGACGCCGTCGGGCGCATGGTCCCGCGCGGCCGCGTCGGCAGTCCCGAGGACGTCGCCGGCACGGCGCTGTTCCTGGCGTCGCGCGCCGGCGCCTTCGTCAACGGCGAGGTCCTCGCCCTCGACGGCGGCATGGTGGTGGCGTGATGGCCGCATCGGACGCGGTGATCGTGTCGGGCGCCCGGACCGCCGTGGGTCGGGCCAACAAGGGGACGCTCGTCGACGTCGACGCCTTCGAGCTGGGTGCCATCGCCGTGCGCGAGGCCATCGACCGCTCCGGCATCCCCGCCGAAGAGATCCAGGACCTGGTGCTGGCCGAGTCGCTCCAGGGCGGGGGTGTCATCGGCCGCTACGTCGCCGTCGAGCTCGGGATGTCGTCCATCCCCGGCATGGCGGTCAACCGCCACTGCGCCGCCGGCCTCAGCGCCGTGCAGACCGTGGCGGCGTCGATCGCCGCCGGCATGCTCGACGTCGGCATCGCCGGTGGCACCGAGAGCCTCAGCTCCATGCCGCAGAACCTCAAGCGCATCCCCGGCTCGAACCCGGAGGCGACGCCGTGGATGTCGCCGAGCCACCCGCCCACACCGCTCACGCCGGCGTTCGACATGTCGTTGACCGTGGGTGAGAACACGGCGCGCCTCGCCGGCGTGTCCCGGGCCGAGTCCGACGAGTGGGCACTGCAGTCCCACTTGCGGGCCGCCGAGGCGCGCGACTCGGGGCGGGTCGCCGACGAGATCGTCGGCGTGCCCGTCATGGGGCCCGATGGCGTCGCACGGGTCTTCGACCAGGACGAGCACCCCCGGGCCGACTCGACGATCGAGCGCTTGGCGTCCCTGCCCGTGCTGCACCCGGAGCTCGACAGTCCGACCGTCACGGCCGGCAACAGCGCCGGCCTCAACGACGCTGCCGCCGCTCTGGTGCTGACGAGTGCCGACTACGCCGCCGCCAACGGGGTCGCCCCGTTGGCGCGCATCCGGTCGTGGGCATCGGTGGGCGTCGACCCGGTGGAGACCGGTCTGGCGCCGACGCTCGCCATCCCCCGAGCCCTCGACCGAGCCGGCCTGTCGATCGACGACATCGAGCTGTTCGAGATCAACGAGGCGTTCTGCTCGGTCGCCGTCGCCTCGTCGCGGCGGCTCGGCCTCGACGCCGACATCGTCAACGTCAACGGGTCCGGCTGCGGCCTCGGCCACCCCATCGCCGCCACCGGCGCCCGCATGGTGGTGAGCATGGTGCACGAGCTGCGCCGGCGAGGCCAGACGCTCGGCTGCGTCTCGATGTGCGCCGGTGGCGGCATGGGGTCGGCCCTGGTGCTCGAGCTGCTCTGAGCGCACCGCCGAGGTTGCGTCCGGATCAGACGCCGGGCTTGTCGTCCTTCCAGCTGTAGGCGCTGGTGCCGAGGACGGCGCCGGTGGCGTCATCGGTCAGCGTCAGGCGGATGGTGTGCGCCTGCCAGGCGGACGGACCGTCGACGAACACGGGTGAGGCCTGGGAGTACCAGCCGCAGGCGCCGCGGTACATCGGCACGCTGGTCGCCGCCTTCCCGCCTGCGGTGACGTGCGCCTGCACCGGCTCCGCCAGCGGGGCCGGGCAGGTGGCCGAGAAGAACCCGCCGATCTCGGTCGAGGTGATGGTGACGTCGCGCGTCAGCCCGGCGCAGTCGGCCACGGAGACCTTGGCCGCCGGGGGCTGCACGCGGTTGCGCACGGTGCGTCCGCTGTTCGTCACGACGATCGGCGAGCAGGTCTTGACGGTGGGGGTCTCGACGCCGTTCTTGGCCATCGCCGGCGACGCCAGACCTGCGACGGCGGCCGAGGCCGCCAGGGCGACCAGCGGGATCGCCACTCGACGCCGGCTGGTCCGGCCTGCGGTGATGAGGTTGGGGTGCATCGTGGTCTGACGCATGGTGGGTGGCTCCTGTTCGGATGCAGCGGCTCCGTGCCGCCTTGCCCCTGCACCTTCGATCACCCGACCTCGTCGCCACCTCTCCCCAACCTCAAGGCGTTGCTAAGTCACCACGCTGCGTGCAATGCCGGGTGCACGATGGATGCGACGCCTCGTCCCCGGCATCGCTCTACGCTCACGCCATGCGTCGTGCACTCGCCCTCGGCATGCTGGTGGTCAGCCTCGCTGCCTTGACCGGGTGCCACGCCTTCACGTTCGGTACGGAGGCCAACGGGCGGTACTGGTCGCACCCCGTCACGGTCACCAACACCACCGAGTTCGACTTCTTGGTGCGCATCGACCTCGACTGCGCCGGCAGCCCCTTCTACGGGTACGGCGTCACCACGACCGTCGGCCAGGCCGGGACCTCGTTGTGCCACCGGGGTGCCGGTGGCGAGATCGGCGTGCTCCGGACGCAAGGCGGGGGTCTGTTGGTCCTGCCCGCCGGCGGTTCGATCGACCTCGTGCTGTCCGTGACCGGCGTCGAGGCCGGCTCGGTCGCCGGCCGCGCCGTGCCGTTCACCGTGTGGGGCATGTGGTGCAACTTCGGCTGCGCCGACGTCATCGAGCTGTAGCCCCCTCGGTACTCCTTCGCCGCTGGCATCGCTGCTGCGTCGCTCGACACGGCAGCCGTTCGGTTGCAGGCCGTTGTCGCGTGCCACGGTGAGTGCGCTGGCGGTGCACGACGGATGCGAGCCTCGTCCACGGTTCGCCTAGCCTCGCGCCATGCGCCGTGCCCTCGCCGTCGGCCTGCTAGCCGTCAGCCTCGTCGCCTTGACCGGATGTCACGCCTTCACGTTCGGCACGGAGACCGACGGCGAGATTCGGTCGCACCCCGTCACGATCACCAACACCACCGAGTTCGACGTCTTCGTGCGCATCGACATCGACTGCCCCGGCGGGCCCCCTGGCGGCTACGACATCAGGTCGACCGTCGGCCAGGCATCTACCTCGTTGTGCCACCGGAGTGACCTTGGCGGCGTGCTCCGGAGGTACGACGGGGGCCTGTTGGTGCTGCCCCCCGGCGGGTCGATCGACCTCGTGCTGTTCCCGTCAGGCGTTGATGCTGGATGGGCCACCGGCCGCGCTGTGCCGTTCACCGTGTGGGGCATGTGGTGCGGCTTCGGCTGCGCCGACATCGTCGAGCTGTAGCCCCCTCGGTCCTCCTTCGCCGCTGGCGTCGCTGCTGCGTCGCTCGACACGGCAGCGCTGCGGTGCTTGCCGTCCGTGCTGCACCGGGTTTGTGCAGTGACGCTATGGACTGATGTCACATCGATGATCGGTTGACTCATGCTCGCCCCTTCGGTACCTTGAAGACGAACACCTGTTCGTTTCCTGATGTCTGATCTGTGGGAGGGGGTGGTGGGTGTGGATGACACCGAACGTGCGGTCGTGGCGGCGTTCGCCGAGTGCCGGAACCGGCTCGCCTCGTTGGTCGACGACCTGCCGGGGCTGTCGCCCGATGGCGCTGATGGCGTGTTGCGCGAGGCGATCGCGCTGGAGCAGCTCGCCCACGCAGCCGTGTTGGAGGTGGTGTCGTCGGCGATGCAGGGCCGGCCGTGGAAACGCTGCGGCGAGCGCGGCGCGGCGGACAACCTGGCGCGGCGCTGCGGCACGTCGAAGTACCGGGCCAACCAGATCCTCGCCACCGCCACCCAGCTCGACGACCTGGCCGAGATCGGCGCCGCCGTGTCGTCTGGGCGGCTGTCGGCGAAACAGGCGCAGTTGGCGGCGCAGACCGGGATCGTGGCGCCCGGCCGGCAGGGCGAGATCCTCGACGCCTTCGCCACGTTGCCGTGGGTCGGTGCCCGCCAAGTGTGTGAGCGCATCGCCGCTGACGCGGACCCACGCAGCGACGAAGAACGCCACGAGGCGGCCCGGCGGGGCCGGCGGGTCACGCGCCACAACCGGTCCGAAGGCACCACCGAGGTCACCTGGACCCACACCACCGCCGCGGGTGCCGAGCTGTGGGGACTGCTGCAACCCTTCATCGACCACCACTACCGCCTCGCCCGCAACACCCCTGTCGATCAACGCGAACCTGCCGAAGCGCTCTACGCGGATGCCTTGTTGACCATGGCCCGCGCCGCCGCCACCGGTCAGCTTCCCGACGGCATCCGCCCTCCAGCGTCGGGCGCGAACGCCAAAGTCATCGTCCACATCGACTACCGATCCTGGACCCGCGGCACCACATCCCCCGGCGAGGTCTGCGAGATCGAAGGCCTCGGCCCCATCCCCGTCACCGCCGCCGCCGAGCTCGCCAACGACGCCTTCATCGCTGCCGTCATCCACGACACCACCGACATCCGCGGCGTCGTCCACTACGGCCGCAAACCCACCGCCCTCCAAGCCACCTACCTCCAAGCCAAACACCGCACCTGCGCCGTCGCCGGCTGCACCAACACCACCCGCCTCGAATACGACCACACCCCCGACTGGGCCCAAACACGCCACACCACCGTGCGCGAGCTCACCCGACTCTGCGAACACCACCACAACCTCAAATCCACCCACGGCTGGACCTACACCCCCAACCCCGACAACACCCTCACCCC
>JAGQTE010000323.1 GCA_020439175.1 Acidimicrobiales bacterium
GAGCCTGCCGGAGGTGACGCCACCGGCACGACGGCGCCGCAGGGGACGTCGGTCCCGTTGCCGACGCAGACCTTCACGACGCTCGCCCCCGTCGATCGGCCCCGCATCGCCGTCGTCGGGGACTCGCTGACGCACACCGCCACGCCGGAGCTGCTGTGGCAGCTGCGCTTCGCCGGATGGGATGTGGTGACGATCGACGGCACGCTCGGCGCGCCGATCGCCGACCGGGTGCCCGTGGTCCAGCAGCTCGTCGCCACCGGCGAGCTCGACGCCATCGTCTTCGCGCTGGGCTCCAACGACGCCCGCCTCAACGTCGACACCGGTCGCGACGTGGGCGAGGCGTGGCGCGTGACCCAGTCTGCGGCCTTCACCGCGCTGGCTGAGGCGCAGGTGGTGCCCTGCGTGGTCTGGGTCGGTGTGAACGCCAACGCCCCCACGTGGAAGCTCGACCAGTGGGGCGCGTGGTTCAACGCCTGGTTGCGCTACTACACCCACTACGCCGACTGGACGGCGGCGTCGGCCGATCACCCGGAGTACTTCCTCGCCGACGACGTCCACCTCAGCCTCACCGGCAACCGGGCCTACGCCGAGCTGATGGTCGCCACCGTCGCCGACGCCTGCCTCCCCGCAGCGCCCTGAGGTGACCGGTACCCTCGCCCGGGTGGATCCCCGGCCGATCGGCATGTTCGACAGCGGGTTCGGCGGCCTCACCGTGGCCCGCGCGGTGATCGACCTGCTGCCCGGCGAGAACCTCGTCTACGTCGGCGACACCGGTCGCTACCCCTACGGCTCGAAGCCGCTCGCCGAGGTGCGCGACCACGCCCGCGAGATCACCTCGTGGTTGGTGGCCGAGCACGACGTCAAGTTGGTGATCGTGGCGTGCAACACCGCGTCGGCGGCGGCGCTGGGTGAGCTCCAGGCCGACGTCGACGTGCCGGTCGTCGGGGTGATCGAGCCGGGTGCATCGTCGCTCGTGTCGGCCACCCGCACCGGCCGGATCGGGGTGATCGGCACGGTCGGGACCGTCGGGTCCGGCGCCTACCAGGAGGCGGTCGCCGCGGTCGACGCCACCGTCGAGCTCACCTGCGCCGCCTGCCCCGGGTTCGTCGAGTTCGTCGAGCGCGGGGACACGACCTCCGACCAGGTCCACGTGCTGGCCGAGCGACTGCTGGCCCCGCTCGTCGACGCCAAGATCGACGCCTTGCTGTTGGGGTGCACGCACTACCCGTTCCTCGCCCGGACCATCTCGGACGTGCTGGGACCCGACGTCGTCCTGGTGTCGTCGGCGGACGAGACGGCCTTCAGCGTGCGGGCGATGCTCGATGCCTCCGGCAGCTCCCGCGTGGCGCCCCTCAGCGGCGCGCCGCGCGGGGCGACGCACCGGTGGTTCTCGTCGGGCGACGTCGACTGGTTCCGCGAGCTGGGACGTCGGCTGCTCGGACCCGAGATCGATACCGTCGAGCCGGTCACCTGGCCCGCATCCGGCGGTGGCGATGTCTGAGGTCACCGTGGGAGGACCCGACGATGGTCCACCGCCCGGCGTGCTGCGCCTGACGGTGTGTGGCTCCTCGGGCAGCTACCCGGGCCCGGGCGGGGCGTGCAGCGGCTACCTGGTCCAGGGGGGCGCGACGGCGGTCGTCATCGACCTCGGACCGGGCGTGCTGGCGAACCTGCAACGCCACGTGCCGCTCGCCGCCCTCGACGGCGGCGTGCTCACCCACGCGCACCCCGATCACTGGGTCGACCTGACCGGGCTGGAGGTGGCCTACACCTACGACCTCGGTCGCAGCGCGTTCCCGGTGTTCGGCACCGGCGAGACGGCGGCCAAGGCCGAGGTCGTCAGCGGCGACCTGGCGCCGACGCTCGATTGGCACGACCTCGCCGATCGGCAGCGCTTCGTCATCGGCGACCTGGCGTTCGAGACGTCGAGGACCGTGCACTACGTCGAGACGTATGCCCTGCGCATCACCCTGGCCGACGCTCCCGACGGCCCGAGCCTGGCCTACTCCGCCGACACCGGGCCGGGCTGGTCCTTCGCCGCCTTCGGGGCGCCGATCGACGTGGCGCTGTGCGAGGCGACGTTCTGCGCCGACATGGAGCCGGCGGGGATCGCCCATCTCTCCGCCCGCCAGGCGGGGACGATGGCGGCCGACGCCGGGGTGCGGCACCTGGTCCTGACCCACCTGTTCCCCGGGGTGGCCCACCAGGACGCGGCCGCCGAAGGTGCGGCCGCCTTCGGTCGACCGGTGCACGTGGCGCGCGACGGCGACGTGTTCGAGGTGGACGCCGACGGCGCACTGCGCGTCGTCGGGGTCGAGTCGTCGGGCGCGGCCGGGTAGCGTCGGGCGGTCCTGCCGGTCGGACGTGACCGGCCCCGCCCCGAGGAGCACACGTGAGACCAGACGGCCGCCAACCCGACGAGCTGCGTCCCATCACCTTCATGCGGGACTTCACCGACCAGGCCAGCGGCTCGGTGCTCGTCACCTTCGGCCGGACGATGGTGCTGTGCACGGCGTCGGTCGACGAGGACGTGCCGCGCTGGATGCGTGGCACCGGCAAGGGCTGGGTCACCGGCGAGTACGGGATGTTGCCCGGGTCGTCCGGGGAGCGCATCAACCGTGAGGCGGCCAAGGGCAAGCAGAGCGGCCGGACGCAGGAGATCCAGCGGCTCATCGGTCGGTCGCTGCGAGCCGTGACGGACATGGTCGTGCTGGGGGAGCGCCAGATCACCGTCGACTGCGACGTGCTCCAGGCCGACGGCGGCACGCGCACGGCGTCGATCTGCGGCGGCCTCGTCGCCCTGCACGACGCTTGCACCCGGCTGGTGCAGGCCGGTTCCCTCGCCGCCAACCCGGTCACGGAGCTCTGCGGCGCCATCTCGGTGGGCATCGTCGGGGGGACCCCGATGCTCGACCTGCCCTACGTCGAGGACAGCGCCGCCGAGGTCGACATGAACGTCGTGATGACCGAGTCGCAGCGGTTCATCGAGGTGCAGGGCACCGCCGAAGGCATGGCGTTCAGCCGCGACGAGCTCGACGCCCTGCTGGCGCTGGCGGGCAAGGGCATCGGCGAGATCATGGACCTCCAGCGCGAGCTGCTGGCGACGCCGCCGTCGCCGCGCTGAGCCGGGGCATCGCCGACGTGCGGTTCGTCATGGCGAGCGCCAACCCGGACAAGGTGGCCGAGATCGAGGCCGTGCTGCGGGGCGCCCTCGGCGGCGCCGTCACGATCGTGCCGCGACCGGCGTCGGTGCCCGACGTCGTCGAGGACGGCGACACGCTCGAGGCGAACGCTCGCCTCAAGGCGGTCGCCATCGCCGCGGCGACCGGCGAGGCGGCCATCGCCGACGACACCGGACTCGAGGTCGATGCGCTCGGCGGCGAGCCGGGGGTGTACTCGGCGCGCTTCGCCGGCGAAGACGCCACCTACGCCGACAACGTCGCCAAGCTGCTGGCCTCGCTCGGCGCCGCCGGTGCCGTCGAACCGGCGCAGCGCACGGCACGGTTCCGCACCGTGGCGTTGGTGCGCTACCCCGACGGTCGCGAGGTCGTGGCGACCGGGGTCGTCGACGGGGTGATCAGCGCCGTCCCGGTCGGCACCGGCGGGTTCGGGTACGACCCGGTGTTCGTCCCCGCCGAGGGCGACGGCCGGTCCTTCGCCGAGCTCACCGCCGACGAGAAGCACGCCATCAGCCACCGCGGCCGGGCGTTCCGGGCGCTGGCGCACCAGCTGTCGGGCTGATCCCGCTCACCAGTGACGCAGGTCCACGGGCCACGTCGTGAGGACGTCGGCGTCGAGGTCGACCGGCACGTCGCGGCCGATGCGGTCGACGACGTGGATCCGCTCGTGCTTGGCGATCGTCGGGTCGAGGTGCGCCGGCCACACGGCGACGCGCCCGCCGACGGGCGGCAACGGTCGTCCGTCGCGCATCGAGAACGTGACGTGCTCGTCCGAGCAGAACCACACGGCGGCGCCGTCGATCGTCGGGTTGCCGTGGTCCATCGCCAGCGCCTTGAGTCCGACGTCGGCGACGGCGTAGCCACCGCCGACGTCGCGGCTCACGACGGTGCCCACGACGGCGACCGCGGGGACGAACGGCAGGCCGAGCGCGTCGTAGGCGGTGTCCATCAGCACGTAGCTGCCCGCCTGGAGCTCGGTGACGGTGTCGTTGCAGTCCCACGTGCCGGTGCCGCCGCCCGTGCAGATGGCGCCGCCACCGGCGGCCTGGACCGCGGCGTGGGCATCGGCGAGCAGACGCATTGCCGTGCCGGCGCCGGCCGCGCGCTCGTCCCGGTCGACGATGCCGACGACGTGGCCCTCGTAGCCCATCGTGCCGCGGACGGTGAGCCCAGCCTGCTGCGCCGCCGTGGCCAGGGCCCCCGCCCGGTCGGGCGCGCAACCACAACGGGGCATCCCGACGTTGACGTCGACGAACACCTCGCGCAGCCCGGCCGCCGCTGCAGCGGCGATGGTCTCGGGGCCGTCCACCGCCACCGTCACGCGTGCCGCACCGGTCCGCACCAGCTCGCCGAGGGGCGCCAGGCGCGCCGGATCGGGCACCTCGTTGGCCAGCAGCAGGTCGGCCCCCAGCCCGGCGGCTGCCATGCCGAGCACCTCGCGCACCGTCGCAGCGCAGAAGGCGTGGTGACCGGCGGCGACGAGCTCGGCGGCGAGCGCCGTGGACTTGAACGCCTTCACGTGCGGCCGCAGCGCCGCACCCGGCCAGCGCGCCGCCATCGTCGCCACGTTGGCATCGAAGCCCTGCCGGTCGGCGACCAGGGCGGGGGTCTGGAGGTCGCCGAGCCGCACGGGCCAGACCGTACCGGGTGACGGGTACGGTGCGGAGGTGGACCGCTGCCCGCTCGCCACCCTGCCCACGCCGCTCGAGCCCATGGACCGTCTGGGCGCCGCCCTGGGGCTCGACGCCGGCACCCTGTGGGTCAAGCGGGACGACCTGACCGGCCTCGCCGGCGGCGGCAACAAGGCGCGCAAGCTCGAGCACCTCGTCGCCGAGGCGCTGGCGCAGGGCTGCGACACGTTGGTCACGGCCGGGGCGATCCAGTCCAACCACGTGCGGATGACAGCGGCGGCTGCCTGCCGTGTCGGAATGCGCTGCGTGGCCGTCCTCAACGGCGACGTGTCAGGCGCGTCCGCCGCCCCCGAAGGGAACCTCGTGCTGGATCGCCTCTTCGGCGCCGAGCTCGTGCTCGTCGGCGACGTCGACAGCTTCGTGCGCGACCAGCGCCTCGCCGAGACCTGTGTGGCGCTGCACGCCGCCGGCGCCCGGCCCTACGAGATCCCCGTCGGCGGCGCTTCGCCGGTGGGGACGCTCGGGTACGTGCGCGCCGCGGCCGAGCTGTCGGCGCAGGCGCCACTGGGGGCGGTCGTCTACTGCGCCGTCGGCACGGGCGGCACCTATGCCGGTCTGGCGGTCGGCCTCGGCAGTCACGACCGGGTGCGGGGCGTGGCGGTCGGCCCGGTGCCCGAGCTCGACGCCCGCATCGACGAGCTGGTCCCGGCCGTGGCGACGCTGGCGGGCGTGCCGTTCCCCAGCGGGCAGCGCCGCCTCGACGCGTCACAGATCGGCGAGGGCTACGGCATCCCGACGCCTGCGGGGCTCGAGGCCATCGCGCTGGCGGCGCGGTGGGAGGGGCTGGTGCTCGACCCCGTCTACACCGCCAAGGCCTGCGCGGCGCTGGTGGCGGACTGCCGAGCTGGTCGGGTGCCCGAGGGTCGGCCCATCGTGTTCCTGCTCTCCGGCGGACTGCGCAGCATCTTCGCTGGTCGCTACGCCGCCGACGTCGCCGGCGTCGGCCGCACGCTCGACCAGCGCGGTTAGCCGA
>JAGQTE010000324.1 GCA_020439175.1 Acidimicrobiales bacterium
GCCTGTTAAGCCATTGGTTGTGGGTTCGAGTCCCACCCCCGGAGCATCGACAAGCACTTCGCGGCGATTCTGCCTGCGAGGTGCTTGCGCGTCAGAGGCGCGGCAGCCGCCAGGGCAGGCCGATGCGGACCTCGACGCCGGGGGAGTGGGGCACCAGGGGCGGGCCTTCCGGTGCCGGCAGCCCGGCGGCCTCCACGAGGCCGTCATCGAGGTGGAGCACCTCGGCGTGCTGCAGCGGCCAGACGCAGTGATCGGCGCGGGCGAACCACAGCCGGCCGGGGAAGCGCGAGTAGAGCAACCAGCGGGCGGTGAGCCAGTGATCGAGGTCGCCGAGCTCGTCCGGGGCGAACGGGTCTCCGACACGGACGACCACCTCGCTGCGCGCCGGTGTCGGCTCGGGCCAGCGGCGCTCGCAGCGGTAGGCCCGCACGTCGCCGGCCGAGACGATCGACATCTGCGACCAGAAGTACGGGAGCCGGTAGCCGATGCGGCCGCCGAGCACGGCGTGGAGGCGCGCCGCGTCGAGCGACAAGAACCACACGCCGACCGATCCGTCGGCGGCTCGGGCGTAGGTGCGGACGTTCGTCTCGGGGAAGTGCGACACCCACGGCAAGGGCGGCAGGCCGGGCGGGCGCACCAGCATCTGGAACGGCACCAGGCCGACCCACGCCGACCCGTCGAAGGTCTCGACTTCCAAGCCGGGCGGCAGCAGGCGGGCGACCACGTCGGGCTCGTAGCGCCAGTGCAGGAACGTGAGCTCGTTCCACTCGTGGATCATGCACGGGCGGCGCACCGGCACCGGGCACGCAGCCCGGGGATCCTCGACCGGCGCAGGGATGAACGCCATGGCTCCATCCTGGCGGCTGCCGCCCGCCGGGCCCGCATCGGGCACCTACGATGCGTCGGCCGTCCACCCACAGGTGCACGGCGCCGGGCCTGTAGCTCAGTGGTCAGAGCAGGGGACTCATAATCCCTCGGTCGTGGGTTCGATCCCCACCGGGCCCACCGAAGAAGGTGCAGGTCACGGGCCTTGGCTGTCGTCTTCAGCGAGCTGGCTCGGGTCGAGCTCCTCAGTCAGGGCTTGCCGGTAGGCGTGCACCTGGCGGAGGCGGTAGACCTCTCGCCACTTCTCGGCGTTGCGGCGTCGCTTGGCCTGCCGGGCCGCGGCGAGCCCGCAGCAGGCGATCACGGCGATGACCATGATGCCGATGATGTACGAGCGGTCGTCTCGCCAGAGTTGCTGCAGCTCGTCCACGGCGAAGTGGCCCGAAGGTCAGAGCTCGTCGAGCCAGGCGGGGGCGCGGTCGAGCAGGAACGTCGACACGGCGTGGCAGCGGTCGAGCACGTCGCAGAGCTGCTCCTGGCCCAGGAAGATCTTGTCGAGGCCGACCTCGATGCGGCTCACGACGTTGAGGCTGCGCTCGGGGGCGTCGGTGACGGCGGCGAACGAGTCGATGGCCGACACCTCGAGTGGCAGGTCCGGTCCGCCGACGCCGGCGAGATCGGTGGCGAGGACCAACAGGTCGGGACCCTTGGGCAGCGGCGGGAGGCTCCAGTTGAACACCAGGGGGAAGGCGAAGCCCTCGGGTGGGTCCTCGGTCTCATCGATCGCCATCATGCGATCCTCGAAGGCCAGCAGCACCCGGGGGTCGACCTCGAGCGCCAGGTGCAGATCGAGCGGACCGCCGCAGGCGTCCTCGGGGTGCAGGTCCACCTCCCACGACTGACGCAGGGAGTACGTCTCGACGAAGTGGCGTTCGTCGTGGACGTGGAACTGGTGGTCGACCGCATGGTCCTTGAGGTCGGCGACGAACCCTGCCACGTCGATGACCGCCACCGGCGACTCCCTCTGCCGTCCCCAACCGACGCGGCTGCGCCGGCCTCGGCAGCCTAACGCCCGTGGTCGGCCGGCCCGACCGGGTTGGTCGAGTCGTGCCGTACGATCGAACGATGGCGTGCACCACAGGGACCCTGCGGGGATGACTGCCGACGGCGAGGCGGTGCTCGATCTGCTCGACGAGGCGGCGGCGGCCATCGCCACCGCCGTCGACGCGCTGGATGACCGGGGCCTCGCCGGCACCAAGCCGTGGCAGTACCGGACCGACCTCGCCGCCGACGCCGCCGCGGCCGAGGTGCTCGACGGCGCAGGGGTCGGCGTGCTCTCGGAGGAGTCGGGGCTGCGGAACGCCGACGCCGAGGTCGTCGTCGTGCTCGACCCCGTCGACGGCTCGACCAACGCGGCGCGGGGCGTGCCGTGGTTCGCCACCAGCTTGTGCGCCGTCGACGCCGTCGGGCCGCTGGCGGCGCTGGTCGTCAACCTCGCCACCGGCGAGCGTTTCGACGCCGTGCGCGGCA
>JAGQTE010000325.1 GCA_020439175.1 Acidimicrobiales bacterium
AGTACTGCGTCTGGGCCAGGGCGTTGCCGCAGTTGGCGCAGAAGCGAGACCCCGGCGCGTTGGACGCGTTGCAGTTGCCGCAGGCGACGGCCGGACCCGCGGCGGCGCCGTCGGCGGCGTACCCGGCGCCACCGCCCGGGAAGCCCGGAGCGGGTGGGGGAGCGGCGGGCTGGGCCAGGGGCTGGTTCATCATCTGGTTGCCCATGCCCATGCCGGCCATCAAGAAGGCGGTGTCGGTGCCGCCGCCGCCCTTCGACATGCCCTCGCCGGCGCCGATCAGCGCCTGGCCCGAGGCGTAGTTCTGGAAGCTGCCGGCCAGACGGCTGTAGGCGGTGTCCTTGGCCAGCGTCTTGAGCTTCTCCTCGTCGTCGTCGTCGAGGTTGACGTCGAAGTTGCCCATGCGGGCGATGGTCAGCCCGTACTCGGCGAGCTCGTTGTTGGCGGCGGTGATCACCACCTGCTCGATCTCGGGGGTGTAGGCCGACAGGCCGAGGATGGGCCAGCCGTTGCGGACGATCTGCCGGGTGATCTCGGTGCGCATCACCTTGAGCAGCTGCTGGTCGATCCAGTCGCCGATGGCGTCGTTGTTGGCGACGTCGACCGTGCCGGTCAGGTTGAGGATCAGGCGCTGCGGATCGACGACCTGGATGGAGTACTCGCCGAACACCCGCAGGGTGATGATCAGACCGGTCTGGGGGTCCTGCACGTTGTCGATGCGGCCACCGAAGGTCTCGCCGGTGTACTCGCGGGTGCCGACGAAGTAGCACTCGGCGCGGTAGGCGTTGCCGTCGGTCGCCCAGTCGATGACGATGCCGAGGAACATGATCTCGTCGGCGTCGAGCTTGTGCTGGCCGGGGCCGAGGGTGCCGAGGATGCCGCCCTGGTTGGCGTTGACGAACACCGCCACGGCGTCGGGCTCGACGATGGCCCGTGCGCCCTTGCGGATGTTGACGTCGGGCCACTTGAAGACGATCTGGCCCTTCTTGTCATCGGGAACCGCGATGAACTGGCGTGCGACCTCGTTGCGGATGATCCCCATCGGTGCTCCTGTGTGGTTCGCAAGACGTGCTGCCGCACGTCACCGGGCGCGGATGATAACAGCACGCCACCGGTCGCTCGCCGAGTGACGTTTCGCCGTTCTTTGCGTCCGGGGTGACCACAGCGCTCGGTGTGCGCTGGTTAGGCTCGGCCGGTCCCGGCGCCGAGGCGGCTCCGGGTGGGACTGCTCGCTGATGGCCAACCGCACCAAGATCTTCTTCGCCGTGGGCGCCGCCTGCCTCGTGCTCGGTCTTGCCGTGGTGGCGTGGGGAGCGACGACGGCGCTGTCGAGCGGGCCGACCAACGTCGTGGTGATCATGACGGACGACCAGGCGCTCGAGTCGATCGGCGCCATGCCCAACGTCGAGAACCTCCTGGCTGCGGAAGGCACCACGTTCTCCAACTACTACGTGGCGACGCCGAACTGCTGCCCGTCGCGCGCCGCCTACTACCGGGGGCAGTACCCGCACAACAACGGGGTGTGGGACAACTACCCCGCCGAGAAGAACGGCGGCATCCCCGGGGGCAACCGGGCGTTCCGGGCCGTGCAGGACGAGGCGATCGGCGTGTGGATGCAGCGCGCCGGGTACTACACGATGCACGCCGGCAAGTACCTGAACGGTTGGGGGAACCCCGACGAGGACACGGCGGACATCTCGCCGCCGCCCGGTTGGACCCATTGGTTCTCGACGATCGACCCGTTCACGTACGCCTACTACAACTACGAGATCTCCAACGACGGCACCCGGGTGGCCTACGGCGATGCCGAGGCCGACTACCAGACCGACGTGCTCGGCAACGAGGTGGTGTCGTCGATCTCGTCGGCGGCCGAGGCGGGGGAGCCGTTCTTCGTCACCTTCACGCCGCTGGCCCCGCACTCGGGGCGCAAGTACGCCACGCCCGACGAGCCACCGGACTCGTTCGCCGCCGTGTCCGCACCGCGCCACGACGGCATGTACGCCGGGTCCGCACTGCCCGACAAGCCGAACCGCATCTTCGGCGCCGAGGCCCTCACCAGCCCGGAGATCGCGGCGAAGTCGCCGCTCGTGCGCCAGCGGTTCACCTGCCAGAACTGCGGTCCGGCGAACTTGGAGAACGCCCAGTACTCCTGGGAGAAGGAGCTCGAGTCGCTCACCGCGGTCGACGAGTGGGTGGGCCAGATCTACCGCACGCTCGACGAGCAGGGCGTGCTCGACGACACGTTGATCATCTTCACGTCGGACAACGGCCTGTTCCGGGGCGAGCACGGGCTGACCGACAAGGGCCTGCTCTACGAGGAGGCGGTGCACGTGCCCCTGATCATCCGGGGACCGGGCTTCGGCGCCGGCGAGACGCGCGACCAGCTCGTCAACAACGTGGACCTGGCGCCCACGATCCTGCGGGCAGCGGGGGCGCCGGCCGCCATCGACCTCGACGGGGTGGCGCTCCAGGACTTCGCCGCCGACCCCGATGCGGGCCAGAACCGCGGCATCCTGCTCGAGACGAAGCTGGCGTTCACGACCAACGCCTCGGCGGCGATCCGCGTCGGCTCCTGGTCCTACATCGAGTGGTACACGAACGGGCAGGTGTCGTTCCGCGAGCTGTACGAGCTGGGTGCCGACCCGTATCAGATGACCAACCTCGCCGACGACCCGCAGTACGCGTCGGTGGTCTCGGACCTGGCGAGCCGCCTGACCGCGTTGCGGTCGTGTGCGGGCGACACCTGCGAGCGCTGAGGGCATGGGCAGGCGGACCTTCGTCGTCGCGGCCGTCGTCGTCGCGCTGGTGGCGGTCGGCGCCGTGGTCGTGGTGCGGTCGCGCGGCGCCACGGACGTGCTGCACACCGAGACGGGGGCGCGCCGGCCCAACGTGTTGGTGATCATGACCGACGACCAGACCCTCGAGTCGGTCCGTGTGATGGACAACGTGAAGTCGCGCCTGATGGGGGAGGGCACGACGTTCTCGAGCGCCTACGTCAGCTTCCCGAACTGCTGCCCGTCCCGGGCGACGTACCTGACCGGCCAGTACGCCCACAACACGGGGGTCAAGGACAACGTCCCGCCGCTCGGCGGCTACACCAAGCTGCGCGCCGACGACACCGTCGCCTTGGCGCTGCAGCGCAGCGGCTACTACACGGCGCACGTGGGCAAGTACCTCAACGGCTGGGGGTCGAACGGCGACATCACCGCGCCCCCGGGCTGGGATCACTGGTACGGGTTGATCGACCCGACCACGTACCGCTACTTCGACTACGCCGTGTCGGACGACGGGGTGCGGGTCGACTTCGGCAGCGACGACGGCGACTACCAGACCGACGTGCTGGGCGCCGAGGTCGTCGAGACGATCCGGGCGGCGCCGGCCGACAAGCCGTGGTTCGTGTCGTTCACCCCGTTGGCCCCGCACTCCGAGCAGCTCGAGGGCGCGGCGAACGATGCGGGCACGACGACCACCACGGCGCCGGGCGCCGCCGAGGAGTTCCGGTGGGCGGCGCCGAAGCCGGCGCCGCGCCATCAGCAGCAGCTGGCGGCGAAGTTCCCACGCGGCGCGTCGTTCAACAACCTGGGCACCGGCAAGCCCGAGGCGATCGCGTCGAAGCCGGAGCTGACCGAGGGGTTCCAGCGCCTGATCGATCAGGGGTACCAGAAGGAGCTGCAGACCCTGCTGGCGGTCGACGAGTGGGTCGGCACCATCCTCGACACCCTGGAGGAGACGGGCCAGCTCGATGACACCGTCATCGTGTTCACGTCCGACAACGGGTTCTTCCACGGCGAGCACCGCCTGGCGTTCCAGAAGTACCACCTGTACGAGCCGTCGGTGCACGTGCCGCTCGTCATCCGGGGCGGCGCGTTCCCGAAGCAGGGACGGGTGACCCAGTTGGCGGGCAACGTCGATCTGGCTCCGACGATCTACGCCTTGGCGGGGGTGTCGCCCTCGGTGACGGTCGACGGCATCGACCTGGCCGCGTTGGCGACAGGCGACGACCCGGCGCCGGGTCGGGCCCTGCTGCTCGAGAACGACTCGGCGGGGGGTCGGGTGCATGCCGAAGCCATCCACACCGGCCGGTACGTGCTGATCGAGCACGAGACAGGCGAGCTCGAGCTCTACGACCTGCAGAAGGACCCGGAGCAGCTCACCAACCTGGCGGGCGACCCCGCCGCCGCGTCGCTGCTGGCGAACCTGCAGCAGCGGCTCGCCGGGCTGAAGGAGTGCAGCGGGGACACCTGCAGCGCCGGTCAGTCCTGAGGTTGTCGCGGCTCGGCTGGCTCAGTCCCCGAGGCCGGCGGATGCGCACTCGACCGTGGCGTCGGTGATCATCGCCTCCTCCGCTGCGGTGAGCGTACCGGAGGTGCGGAAGTCGAACCCCTCGACCTCGAGGCGGTCGACGATGCACGACGCCACCTCGCGGTCGACCTCCTCGTCGACCAGCAGGTCCTCGAAGTCCTGGGGGGTCATCGCCTCGCTGGTGACGGCGGCTTCGGTGGTCGTCGTCCGGCGCGTGCGCTCGGTGGTGCTGGTCGTCGACCAGTCCGAGCCGTCGATGGCCGTGCCGATCGAGGAGAACTTCACCGACGCCGACGTGCCGAGGAACGTGATGGCGAGGATGCACACCACGGCGATGAGCGCCAGCAGCGCCGGGATGCCGAGCGCCAAGCCGAGGATGAGGCCGGTGTTGGACTTCTGCTGGATCGGCTGGGCCGGATACCACCGGCCGTCCGGTCCCTGGAACCA
>JAGQTE010000326.1 GCA_020439175.1 Acidimicrobiales bacterium
CTGCCCCTCGGCGGCACCGACGCGTCGGTCGTCGCGCTCGCGGAGCGGTTCGGCACCCAACACATCGCGACGATCGACCACCGCCACTTCCAGATCGTGCGGCCCGCGCACTGCGGCACCTTGACCCTGCTGCCCTGACTGCAGGTAGCATCTGTCATGCTACTCAGGTAGCATCGCCGGCGTGAAGTTGAGCGTGAGCATCCCCGACGAGGATCTGGAGTTCATCGATCGCTACGCATCCGAGCACGGCGTCCGATCCCGTTCGGGCGTCGTGCACCGGGCCGTGCGGCTGCTCCGTGCGAGCTCGATGGGTGACGACTACTCGGCGGCCTGGGACGAATGGGCCGAGTCCGATGCCGAAGCCTGGGAGGCAACCTCAGCTGATGGGCTCCGCTGATGCGGCGCGGTGATGTGGTGTGGGTCGATCTCGACCCGGCGCGGACCTCCGAGGCCAACAAGCGCCGGCCCGCCGTCATCGTGAGCAACGACGGTGCGAACCGCGTCGCCGAGCAGCTCGGTCGAGGCATCATCACCGTCGTTCCCGTGACGACGAACACGGCTCGGATCTTCCCGTTCCAGGTGTTGCTTCCGGCACGCCGATGTCAGCTGCCTCGGACGTCGAAAGCCCAAGCCGAGCAGATCCGCTCGATCTCGATCGACCGGGTCGGCGCCGTCGCTGGACGACTCCCACCCGACATCCTCGACCAGCTCGACGCTGCCATCCGTCTGCACCTCGGGCTCTGAGTACCGTGCAGCGTCGACGTCGATCCCGACCCAACCGAAGGCAGCTCGGTACCTGCCGCCCAAGGGCGATCAGATGACTTCCGTGCCGCGACGTTCCGCGGCGTGACCTTCCAGATTCCGCAACGTCGCTGGATGGCAGGGTCGGCCATGGTCGACTACACGCTCCTCGGGGTTGTTGCGGCCGTTGCGCTGCCGGTCGGCCTTCTCCTTCGGATCGTCATCGTCGTGATAGGCGCGGCCATCGGCATGATGGCGTGGAACCGCATTTGGAATGCGTCGGTGAACGTCGGATCCGACGGGACGGTTTGCAACAAAGGCCCGTGGTCGCGCACCACGTGGGCAGCGGCGGACACGGTCGCCATCTATGTGAGGATGCCCACGCGCTTCGAGTCGTTCACCGCACACGTGCGGCTCAGCGATGGCTCATCCCATCGGCTCAGTGGCTTCCTCGTGCCACACCGGCAAGGTCTTCGACGAGGCATGTGCCGGGCCTGCGAAGGCGGACTCGCGCAAGTCCACGCCCTCGCAGCGCACCTTGGCGTGCCGATCACTACGACGGAACGCCTCGACCACTGAGCGGCGGCACGGCACGCCGCCACCGCCCCGTCCGTCAGGCCGTGGACCGGCCGGCGTGGGCTTCGGCCGGGGTCGGGTCCTCGACGAGGACCTCGTGCAGCTGGCCGGTGACGACGTCGTAGACGAAGCCGCGCGCCACGGTCGTGTTGGCGAGCAGGGGCTCGGACCGCAGCCGGCGCACGCCGTCGCGCACCGATGCCTCGAGGTCGTCGAAGCTGCCGAACATGAACGGGGCGTCCTGGCCGGTGCCCTCGAGCACCTTGGCCCGCACCTGCTCCTCGGTGGTGCCGCACAGGCCGCAGGTGGTGTGACCGATCAGCATGATCTCGGTGGTGCCGAGCATCTGCTGGGACACGACGAGCGAGCGCAGCACGTCGTCGGTGACCACGGCGCCGGCGTTGCGCAGGATGTGCACCTCGCCCAGGTCGAGGCCGAGGATGCGGAACAGGTCGATGCGGGCGTCCATGCAGGTCACCACCACGGTGTGCAGCGACGGGGCCGCCGTCATCTCCGCCACCTCGGGCGCAACCCGATGCGCCTCGCCGTTGCGTGCCAACCGTTCGACGCTCATCGCGCACCTCCTGTCGCCAGTTCCCCGACCTCGAGCGCACGCAGCACGTCGCCGACCCGATGGCCTTGCTCGACCGGGTGGCGCAGCGGCTGGTCGTCGTGCACCTCGTAGCGGTTGCGTCGACCTACCCGCACACGGGTGAGATAGCCCTCGTCGACGAGATCGTTCACGATCGCCTGGACGGCCCGCTCGGTGATCCCCACCCGGTCGGCCACGTCGCGCAGGCGAGCGTCGGGGTCGCCGGCGATGCACACGAGCACGTGCCCGTGGTTCGAGAAGAAGGTCCAGCCGGTCTCCATAGCGACCACCCTAGCTCATGAGTTGCAACTGCGGAATGGCGATTCATGTTTCACCGGCCGTGCACCGTTCTGCGAGACTCACCCGCATGGCACCACGGGTCGGCATCGTCGGAGCGGGCCAGCTGGCGCAGATGATGGCCCAGTCGGCGATCTCGCTGGCGCTCGAGCTCGTCGTGCTGGCCGAGGCCGACGGGGAGCCCGCCACCCGCACCGGCGCCGAGGTGCTGCTCGGCTCGGCCGACGACCCGGACGCCCTGCGTCGCCTGGCCGAGCGCGTCGACGTGGTCACGTTCGACCACGAGCAGGTCGACCCGGCCACGCTCGACGCCCTCGACGCAGACGGCCACGTCGTGCGACCGAGCGGCACCGTGCTTCGGTTCTCCGACAAGGCGCACCAGCGCACGCACCTCGGGGCCGCCGGCTTCCCCGTCCCCGCCTTCGCCGTCGCCACCGACGACGCCGCCGTCGAGGCCTTCGTCCACGCCCACGGACCCCGCATCGTGGCCAAGGCGGCCACCGGCGGCTACGACGGCTACGGCGTGTTCGTGATCGCCGGGCTCGACGACCTGCCGGCCGACGCCCGCCCCACCATCGAGCGACCGCTGGTCCTCGAGCCGCTGCTGACGCTCGAACGGGAGCTGTCGGTGCTGATCGCCCGCAACCCGTCGGGCGACCACGCCACCTACGCCGTCGTCGACACGATCCAGCGCGACGGCATCTGCAACGAGACGATGGCCCCGGCGCACATCCCCGCCGAGCTGGCCGACGAGGCGTGCGCCCTCGCCACGGCGATCGCCGACGAGGTCGGCTCGACCGGCATGTTGGCCGTCGAGCTGTTCGTCACCGCCGACGGGCTGCTCGTCAACGAGCTGGCGCCGCGCCCGCACAACTCGGGGCACTGGACGATCGAGGGTGCCGCCACGTCGCAGTTCGAGAACCACCTCCGTGGGGTGTGCGACCTGCCCCTCGGCTCGGCCGAGCTGCGCGCCCCCGCCGTCGCCACGGTCAACGTCCTCGGACCGGCCGACGGCAGCGACCCGCGCCACCGGCTGGCCGATGCCCTGGCCGTGCGCGACGCCCACGTGCACCTCTACGGCAAGGGCGCCCGTCCGGGACGCAAGCTCGGCCACGTCACGGCCACTGCCGCCGACCCCGACGCCGCCCTCGACCGGGCGTGGCAGGCCGTGGAGCGCCTCACCGGCGAGACGCGCCCGAGCTGAACGCAGCCGACACGGCACGCCCGTCGCGCCGACGATCGGAACCGACGACGGCGAGTAGGGTCGGCGCCATGACCGACGCCTCCGCCGCTGCGCCCGTCGCCGTCGTGATGGGCAGCGACAGCGACTACCCGGTGATGTCCGCCGCCGTCGAGGTGCTCGCCGAGCTCGGCGTCGCCACCGAGGTCCGGGTGGTGTCGGCGCACCGCACCCCCGAGGACATGATCGCCTTCGGCCTGGGCGCCCGCGACGCCGGCTTCTCCGTGATCATCGCCGGCGCCGGCGGGGCCGCTCACCTGCCCGGCATGTTGGCGTCGACCACGACCCTCCCGGTGATCGGCGTGCCCGTGGCGCTGCGGCACCTCGACGGGCTCGACTCGCTGCTGTCGATCGTGCAGATGCCCAAGGGCGTGCCGGTGGCGACCGTCGCCGTCGACAACGCCCGCAACGCCGGGCTGCTGGCCGCCCGCATCCTGTCGCTGGGCGACGCCGCTCTGGCGGAACGCCTGGAAGCCTTCCGGCTGGCGATGGCCGAGGCGTCGCGGGCCGCCACGGACCGTCTGCCCGGGCCGCCGGCCGTCTGAGCCGCAACCCGCACGGAGCACCGCTGCTGATACAGCAGCCATGAACCAACGCGCAGGGCCCCCAGCGGTAGGTTGGCCGACGTGCTGCCGCCGACCACGGGCCGTCGTCGAGCGCGGCGCGCTCCCCGCGCCGGCGCGCCCGGGACGACGCGCGTCCGGGCCCTGCTCGGTGCCGTCGTCACCGTGCTCGTGCTGACGACCCCCCTGATGCTGGCGACGTTCTCGGTGCAGGCCGCGCACGCCGGCACACCGCCCACCGATCCCCCGCCGACCGACCCGCCGCCGACGGACCCGCCGCCCACCGACCCGCCGCCGACCAGCCCACCCCCGACGGACCCGCCGCCGACATCGCCTCCGACGGACCCACCGCCGACCCAGCCGCCCACGACCGCGCCGCCCACGACCAAAGCCTCCAGCGGCGGCTCCGGATCGGGATCGGGTGGCCGTCCGAGCTCCGGCTCGGGCAGTCGCACGACCACGTCGGAGGCCGACGAGTCCGAACCCGAACCGGACGAACCAGAGGAGACCGAGGAGGCGCCGCCGGAGACGACCGGCACGACCGCCGGGACGACCTCGACCACCGCTGCGTCCACCACCTCGACCATCGCCGACGAGGAGCCGGCCACCTCGGTCGTGTCTGACGTCGAGGACGGACCCGATGTCGGTCGTGCCCTGCTGACGACGGGCGGCGTCGGGGTCGTGCTGGCCGGCGGCACCGTCACCTGGCTGCTGCTGCGCCGCCGCGGCGACGATGACGAGGCGGCGTCGTCGCTGGTGTTCGACCTGCCGCAGCCGGCACCTGCCATCGCCACCGGGACCGGCGAGCACCAGATCGACGCGCCCGTGCGCTTCGACGACGCGCCGGCACCGGCCGCGCCGTCGCGCGCCGGGCAGCAGGAGGAGATCGACGCCCTCGCCGCGCTGCTCGAGCCCGACCCCGACACCGACCCGCCACCCGCCCTGCACTGAGCGGCGACCGCTCGTCCTGAGGCGTGCTGGCGGCGCCCGGGGCCCTCAGCCCGAACCGGCGGGCTGCCACGCTGCCGTGACGAGGTCGCCGGACGATGGGTCCACGCCGGCCACCAACACGGCGTCGCCGTGGGCGCCGGCTCCGATCACGGCGTCAACGCCGTCGGGCAGATCCGGTGCCTGACTCCAGGCGTCGGCGGCGGCATCCCACACCAGCCCGGTCGTGACCGGACGCGGCGGCGCGGACGACGGGGTGTAGTCGAACTGCCTCCCGCCCAGCACCACCAGTCGATCGCCGGACCAGACGACCGCCGGCGACGACCGCCCCTCCGCGGCCGGAGGTGCGGCCGCCGTCGTCCAGGCATCGGCGGCTAGGTCCAGACGGGCCAGCCCGCCGTGATCGAGGTCGAGGCAGAGCACCTCAGCTCCGGTCCACCGCACGGCACCGCACTCGTGGGGTGGCCGTGGCAGGTCGCGCCAGGCGGCGGCCCCGGCGTCGAGCACACCGGACCACCCGGAGGTGACCACCACCAAGGCGTCGCCGGTCCACATCGCCTCCTCCGACGTCGCCGCAAGGGGCGCCGGCACAGGGGCCTCGGACACCGTGCGCCAGCTCGTGCCCGCCGGGTCGAGCGCCACGGCCCGGTGGCCGCATCCCCAGGCGAGGACCTCGTCCCCCGCCCACACCATGCCTTCGATCTCGTGGGCCGCCGGCTCGGGCAGCCGCCGCCACTCGTCGGTCGCCGGGTCGTAGGCCACGGCCACCTGCGCGCCGGCCGCGACGCCGTCCCCGACGATCGGCGCGTCCGGGCCGGGACGCTCCCGCAGCACCTCGATCACCTCGGTGCCCGTCCACACCGGGCCGACGGCCGACACGTCGAGCACCGCATCGACGGGCGGAGGACTCGAAGCGCCCCAGGCGCCGTCGCCGGACAACAGCACCGGACCCGGTCCACCGGCGATCACCAGGTCGTCGCCGCCGAGCGCCAGCACCTGCGGGTTCGCCAGCTCCACGCCCTCGATCGGACCGTCGCCGCGGGCGACGATCTGCCACGCCGCCTCCCGGTCGACATCGATCGACCCGTTGCCGGCATCCGCCGTCGTCGCTGCCGGGCCGTCGGCGGCTTCGCCGCAGGCGCCGAGTGCGCCGATCGCCACCACGAGCACCAGCGCGCTCCCGGCCGAGCGCCACCGCCGCCGTGCGCCCCGTGCTCCTCGCCGTCCACCCATCGCCCGAGCCTCGCGCGCCGCTGCCCTCGGCTGCAGCCAGACCGAGGACCTCTGCGCCGAGTTGTTGTGAGTGAGCGCTCACTCATTAGGATGCTCCGCCATGTCCCGCACCGCCGACGACCAGGCCGCCGCCTCCGACGGCCGTGTGCGCGCCACCGCGCTGCCGCCGGACGAGCGGCGCGCCGGCATCGTCGACGCCACGCTGGCGCTGCTGCTCGAGACCGGCGCCACGGTCACGACCCGCCAGATCGCCGAGGCCTCCGGCATCGCCGAGGGGACGATCTTTCGGGTCTTCGCCGACAAGGACGCGCTCTACGCCGCCGTCGCGGACCGGGTCTTCGACCCCGAGGCCACGCTCGACGCCGTCGAGGCCATCGATCTCGACCAGCCGCTCGAGGGGCGCCTCGCCGACGCCGTCGAGATCCTCCAGCGGCGCGTCGAGATGTTGTGGCGGTTCATGACCGCCGTCGGCATGACCAAGCCACCGGAGCGCCACCAGCACAAGAAGGGGCCGGACGCCCCCGAGATCCGCGCCCTCGCCGCCCTCTTCGCCCCGGACGCCGACCGGCTCGACCGTGACCCGCACACCGCCGCCCAGCTGCTGCGCAGCCTGACCCTGGCCTGCAGCCACCCCGCGCTCGCACCCGACCCGCCGTTGTCGGCCGGCGAGATCGTGACGCTGCTGCTCGACGGGATGCGCCGCCGCTGACGCCCGGCGGCGACGCCGGCGGCACCACCTCGGCAACGAAGACCCGCACACCCCAGAACCCCGCCCTCAGAACTCATACACCTCAGACCCGAACACCCTCAGACCGGACCCACATGCTCAGCCGCCTCTTGAAAGCCCACCTGCGCGACTACCGCAAGCTGCTGGTGATCGTCGTCGCGCTCCAAGCCGTCCAGACGATGGCGACGTTGATCCTGCCCACGCTCAACGCCGACATCATCGACCAAGGCATCGCCAACCAGGACACCGCCTACATCGTGCGCATGGGCGGCGTGATGCTCGGCGTGACCGTCGTGCAGATCGGCTTCGCCATCGGCGCCACGTTCTTCTCGGCGAAGATCGCCATGGGCTTCGGCCGCGACGTGCGCTCGAACCTGTTCCACCGGGTCACCAGCTTCTCGGGCCAGGAGGTCGCCACGCTCGGGGCGCCGTCGCTGATCACCCGCATCACCAACGACGTCACCCAGGTGCAGATGCTCGTCGTCATGTCACTGACGATGCTCGTGGCGGCGCCGATCATGGCGATCGGCGGCGTGTTCATGGCCGTGCGCGAGGACGGCCCGCTGTCGCTGATCCTGCTGGTGAGCATCCCGGTGCTGTTGCTGACCGTCGGCAACACGATCGTGCGGATGGTCCCGATGTTCTCCGAGATGCAGGAGCGCATCGACCGGATCAACCAGGTCCTGCGCGAGCAGATCACCGGCATCCGGGTCGTGCGGGCCTTCGTGCGCGAGCCCTACGAGGTCGACCGCTTCGAGGTGGCCAACGACGACCTCACCCGCACGTCGCTGCGGGCCGGCCGGCTCATGGCCTTCCTGTTCCCGACCGTGATGCTGATCCTGAACGTGTCGAGCGCCGGCGCCCTGTGGTTCGGCGGCAACCGCATCGGCGGCGGTGAGATGCAGATCGGGGCGCTCATCGCCTTCCTCAGCTACCTGGTGCAGATCCTGATGTCGGTGATGATGGCGTCGTTCGTCGCCGTCATGGTCCCCCGCGCCGCCGTGTGCGCCGAACGCATCCAGGAGGTGCTCGACACGCCACCGTCGATCGCCGCACCCGACGCCCCGGTGACCGAGCTCCCCCGTCGGGGCACCCTCGACCTCGACCGGGTCGAGTTCCGCTACCCCGGCGCCGACGAGCCGGTGCTGTGCGACATCTCGCTCACCGCCCGACCGGGCCAGACCACGGCGATCATCGGCAGCACCGGATCGGGCAAGACGACGCTCGTCAACCTCATCCCCCGCCTCTACGACGTCACGGGTGGCGCCGTGCTCGTCAACGGCGTCGACGTGCGCGACCTCGAACCCGAGCTGCTCTGGGAGCGGGTGGCCATCGTCCCCCAGAAGCCCTTCCTGTT
Source organism: Acidimicrobiales bacterium (assembly GCA_020439175.1). Classification (GTDB taxonomy): domain Bacteria; phylum Actinomycetota; class Acidimicrobiia; order Acidimicrobiales; family Acidimicrobilacustridaceae; genus JAGQTE01. Next base: position 8,275 of record JAGQTE010000326.1, read on the forward strand.
CTCCGGCACCGTGGCGTCGAACCTGCGCCACGCCGACCCCGACGCCACCGACGACGAGCTGTGGGCGGCGCTCGAGGTGGCGCAGGCGGCGGACTTCGTGCGGGCGATGCCCGAGGGGCTCGACTCGCCGATCACCCAGGGCGGCACCAACGTCTCGGGCGGCCAGCGCCAGCGTCTGGCCATCGCCCGGGCGATCGTGCGGCGCCCCGAGATCTACCTGTTCGACGACTCGTTCTCCGCCCTCGACCTGGCCACCGACGCCCGGCTGCGGGCGGCGCTGACGCCGGTGACGGCGAACGCCACCGTGGTGATCGTCGCCCAACGCGTGTCCACCATCAGACACGCCGACCAGATCCTCGTGCTCGAGGACGGGCGTGAGGTCGGGCTCGGCACGCACACCGAGCTGCTCGCCACCTGCCCGACCTACGCAGAGATCGTCTCGTCCCAGCTCACGGCGGAGGAGGCGGCATGAGCGCCGACGACAACGGCCGACATTCTTCCGATCCGGCGCCGGGCGGCAACGGCGCATCCGCCCCCGGCGGCAACGGCGCATCCGCCCCCGGCGGCAACGGTGCGACCGGCGAGGGCGACAACCTGCCCAAGCCCCCCGAGCCGCGCACCTCGATGGCGTCGCGCTTCGCCGCCGCCGGCATGCCGACCGAGAAGTCCAAGGACCTCGGCGGGGCGCTGCGCCGCCTGCTGCGCGAGATGGGACCCGAGCGCTGGGGCGCCTACCTGGTGATCGCCCTCGCCGTCGGCGCCGTGGTGCTCTACGTGCTCGGGCCGCGCATCCTGGGGCAGGCGACCAACGTCATCGTCGCCGGCGTCATGAGCCCGTCGGGCATCGACTTCGGCGAGCTGCACCGGATCCTGCTGCTCGTCGTCGTGCTCTACATCGCCTCGGCAGCGCTGTCGTGGCTCCAGGGCTGGCTCCTCGCCGGCGTGGTGCAGCGCACGATGCAACGGCTGCGCAGCAAGGTCGAGGCCAAGCTCAACCGCCTGCCGCTGCGCTACGTCGACGGCCAGCCGCGTGGCGACCTGCTGAGCCGGGTGACCAACGACATCGACAACATGGCCCAGAGCCTCCAGCAGACGCTCAGCCAGATGCTCACGTCGACGCTCACGA
>JAGQTE010000327.1 GCA_020439175.1 Acidimicrobiales bacterium
ACCATCGACGACTCGCTGCGACTGCGCGACGCCATCAGCGCCGCCACCCGCGTCGTGGTGATCGGCGCCGGCTGGATCGGCTCCGAGGTTGCAGCGTCGGCCAGACAGATGGGCGCCGAGGTCGTGCTCGTCGACCCTGCCCCCGTCCCCCTGCAGCGCGTCCTCGGCGACGACATCGGCGCCGTGTTCGCCCGCCTCCACACCGACAACGGCGTACACCTCCGGCTGGGCACCGGTGTCGCCGAGCTGCGCGGCACCAAGACCGTCAAAGCAGTCGTCCTCGGCGACGGCCGCGTCGAGGCCGCTGACGTCGTCGTCGTCGGAGTCGGTGTCACGCCCCGCACCGAGCTCGCGGACACGGCAGGACTCGCCATCGACAACGGGATCGTCGTCGACGAGCACCTCGCCACTGCTGCGCCCGGGATCTACGCCGCCGGCGATGTGGCCAACGCGTTCCACCCGCACTACGGGAAGCGCTTGCGCGTCGAGCACTGGGCCAATGCGCTCAACCAGGGAACCACTGCCGGCCGCAACGCCGTCGGCAACAGCGACGCGTACACACGCATGCCGTACTTCTTCTCCGACCAGTACGACCTCGGCATGGAGTACGTCGGCCACGGCGACGGCACCGACGCCGTCGTCGTCCGCGGCGACCGCGATGCCCGCGAGTTCATCGCCTTCTGGCACCGAGACGGCATCGTCACCGCCGCCATGAACGTCAACATCTGGGACGTCGTCGACGACCTCAAGGCGATCATCCAAGCCCGGAGCGCGATCGACCCCGCACGCCTCGCCGATGCCGTCGTCCCGCTCGGCGACTTGGTCCGATGACGAAGCTGCGCCGGCTGCACGACGAGCAGGGCCAGAGCCCCTGGCTCGACAACCTGACCCGTGACCACCTGCGCAGCGGGCACCTCGAACGGCTCGTGAATCGCGGGGTACGCGGGGTGACCGCCAACCCGACCATCCTGGCCAACGCCATCGCCGGATCCGACGCCTACGACGACCAGTTCGCCGAGCTCGTCGGCGGCGGCGCGACCGTCGAGGACGCCTACTGGGAGCTCGTGATCGCCGACGTCGTCGAGGCACTCGACCTGCTCGCGCCGCTGCACGAGGCGAGCAACGGCGGCGATGGGTTCGTCTCTCTCGAGGTCGCACCCGCGCTCGCCCACGACGCCGACGCCAGCGCCGCCGCGGCGGCGGACCTGCACCAGCGCATCGACCGGCCCAACCTGCTCGTGAAGATCCCCGCCACCAGCGAGGGCATCGATGCCATCCGTCAAGCGACCAGCGCCGGTAACAACATCAACGTCACCCTCATCTTCTCCCTCAACCGCTACGACCAGGTCATCGACGCCTACCTCACCGGCCTCGAGACCCTCGCCGCCAGCGGCGGCGACCTCGCCACTGTTCACAGCGTCGCCTCGTTCTTCGTCAGCCGGGTCGACACCGAAGTCGACCGCCGCCTTCCCGCCACCGCCACGGGGCACGCGGTCAAGGGCACGGTCGCGGTGGCCCAGGCCCGCCGCGCCTACGCCATGTTCCGCGACGCCTTCCGAGGCCCTCGTTGGGACGCGCTTGCCGCACGGGGAGCCACGGTGCAGCGTCCGTTGTGGGCCTCGACCTCGACGAAGGACCCGACCCTGCCCGACACCCTGTACGTCGACCAGCTCATCGGGCCCGACACCGTCAACACGCTGCCCGAGCCGACGATCGACGCCTTCGAGGACCACGGCACCGTGGCCCGCACGATCGACGAGAGCGCCGACGGCGCAGGCGCAATCCTCACCCGCGCCGCTGACCTCGGCGTCGACCTCGCCGACGTCGGCAGCACCCTGGAAGACCAAGGCGTTGCAGCCTTCACCCGGTCCTTCGCCGAGGTGCTGGCCAGCCTTCAAGCCAAGGTCGTCGCAAATGCCTGACCTCGTCGTCTGGTTCAACCCGTCGTGCTCCAAGTGCCGGACCGCGCAGGGCATCCTCACGGACCATGGCATCTGGCTGCGAGGTGCCACAGCGCGTACAGACGATCGTCCGTCACCGAGGCGAGGAACGTCGCGAGTTCCTCGGGGTGCCAGAACTGGATCTGCCGGGCCCCGCGAGACCTGGCGGGGCGAGCTCTGCTGCGACTCGTGTTGATGGCGAGATCATGAGCGCTGTCGACGTCAGGCGGCGCCGGGCTAGCGCCAGGTCGGCGGTACGACGACGACGGGCCGGCGGGCCTGGTGGGTGAGGGTGTAGCTGGTCGAGCCGAGGACCCGGCCGGCGAGGCTCCGGTGGCCTCTGGCGCCGACGACGATGAGATCGGCCTGCTCGCGGTCCGCTGCGTGGAGGAGCCCGATCGCCGGGGACTCGTCCTCGATCACAACGGACCTGTACGCCACGTGGTGCTCGTCGAGGGGGCCGACCCAGGTCGTCTCCAGGTCGTGGTGGAGCTGGCGTCGCCAGGTCGTCATCGTGTCGGGGGTGATGTCGCGGAGCAGCTCTCGGTTGTACGTAAGGACGTGCACGGCGTGGACGCGGGCGCCGGTGGCCAGGGCGAGGCGAGCCGCCCAGTCGGTGGCCCGGCGGGCGCCGTCGGATCCGTCGGTGCCGACCACGATGACCTGGAGGAAGTGCGGTGCGTCGCTCATCGTGTGCGCCGCCGGGGTCGCGCGCCGTGGGCACGGACGGTTCGAGAGCACTGACCGCCGGCGGGGCGGTGGGCCTCGTCGTGGTCAGGTCGGTTCGGGATCATCAGCCGGCTCCTTTCGTCGGTGCCTCCGCCGCATCGAGAAGTGGCGGGCGGCGGCCCCGTCCTGGCGGCGCTCGAGCTCGAGCTGGCGGCGACGGACCTTGAGGAGGTCGGTGCGGGTGCAGATGCCCACCAGGCCGTGGTCGTGGTCGACGACAGGGACGTGTTCCACGTGCTCGTCGACCATGATCCGAAGCGCTGACTGCGCGGTGTCGCTCGTCGAAACGGTGACCACCTGGCGGGTGGCGTGATCGAGCAGGAGCTCGTCGTCGCCGGCGTCGTCGAGGCGCATGACGTCACCGCGGGCGACGATCCCTACGAGACGCTCACCTTCGGTCACTGGGTAGGCGCCGTGGTGGGCCTGGGCGAAGCGGGTACGGGCCTCGCCCAGGGTCGCGGTGTGGTCGAACACCTCGACATCGGCGGTCATGATGTCGCCGACCGTCGCGTTGGTGAACGGGTCGACCCCGTAGTGCCGTCCGACGTGGAGGCCGCGGCGCCGCAGCTTCTCAGTCATGAGGCTGTCGCGGTTCACCGACGAGTACACGAGGTCGGCGAGGACGGTGGCGAGCATGAGCGGCAGGATCACGTCGTAGTCGCGGGTCAGCTCGAACACGAACACGATGGCGGTGAACGGCGCCTGTGCCGCCGCCCCGAAGGTGGCGGCCATGGCCACCACCGCGAACGCGCCGACCCCAGGGTCGGGGCCGGGTAGCACCTCGTTGAGGCCGGCGCCGACGACGGTGCCGAATGACGAGCTGATGAGCAGGATCGGGGCCAGCGTGCCGCCGGAGGTGCCCGATCCCAGCGCCAGCCACCAGGCGAGCAGCTTGGCCAGGGCGAGGGCGGCGACGGTGCTCACCGCAAGGCGGGCGTTGAGCACGTCGTCGATGGCGTCGTAGCCGACGCCCAGGGCGCGGGGGACGAACAGGCCGACGGTGGCGAAGCCGACCGCGCCGATCACCGGATGCCAGAAGTCCCCGACGGGGAGCTTGCGGTAGAGGTCCTCGACGAGGAAGAGGCCCCGGCTGATGACGACGGCCAGGATCCCGGCCGCGAGGCCGAGGAGCGCGAACGCGGGGAGCACGTCGAGGCCGGCGAAGTCGTGGGAGGGAACCCCGAACAGCGGGCCGCTCCCGAACAGCGCCGAGTGCATGCCGCCCGCGACCGCGGTGGCGACCACCAGGGGCACGAG
>JAGQTE010000328.1 GCA_020439175.1 Acidimicrobiales bacterium
CTCGATCTCGACCGTCCCGTCGAACCGGAGGTGCTCCTCGAGTGCCTCCGGCTCGCCGTGCAGGCGCCGACCGGCGGGAACGCCCAGGGATGGCGGTGGATCGTGGCGGACGACCGGTCGACGATCTCGGCGCTGGCCGAGCTGTACGCCCGCAGCGGTCGCGGCTACCTCGCCGGCTACCGCAACGTGGAGCTGACCGACCAGACCGAGCGCGTCATCGACTCGGCCGACTACCTGCTCGAGGTGCTCGACCGGGTGCCGGCGATGGTGATCCCGTGCATCAAGGGCCGCCTCGCCGACACGGCGCCGATCATGGCGGCGTCGTTCTACGGCTCGGTGATGCCCGCGGTCTGGAGCTTCCAGCTGGCGCTGCGCAGCCGTGGCCTCGGCAGCTGCCTCACCACCCTGCATCTCATCCACGAGGCCGAGGCTGCCGAGTTGCTCGGCATCCCCGACGACGTGACGCAGGTGGCGCTGCTGCCGGTCGCCTACACCGTCGGCACGGACTTCAAGCCGGCGAGGCGCGGCCCGATCGAGCACATCACGTCGTGGAACCGCTGGAAGCAGCCCCCGCCGGCGTGAGCCGCCAGATGCGCCGGCTGCCGCCGAACCCCTTGAGCTCGGCGTCGTCGGCCACCGCCGCGATGGCCTCGGCGGCGAGCAGCGCCGTCACGGCCGGGTCGTCGTGCACGGCGTCGGACATGACGATGTCGCCGCCGGTGGCGCACCCTTCGAGCCGGGCGGCGAGGTTCACCGTCGAACCGAAGTAGTCGAGCCGGCCGTTGAGCGTGACGGCGATGCACGGTCCCGAGTGGATGCCCGCCTTGAGGCGCAGCGGCTCGTCGGACCGGTCGTCGGAGGCGCCGATGAGCGCCGTCTGTGCCGCCACCATCGCCTCCACCGCCCGTTCGGGCCGGGGGAACGCGGCCATGACGGCGTCGCCGATCGTCTTGACGATCGAGCCCCCGGCGGCGTCGATACATCGACGCAGCACGTCGAAGTGGTCGAGCACCCGGCCGAACGCCACGGCGTCGCCGATGCGCTGGTACAGCGCCGTCGAGTCGCACAGGTCGGTGAACACGATCGTCGTCGTCCCCACCTCGATGCGCTCGCCCGGTCGCAGCGCCTCGTCGGCGAACAGGTCGCGGAACCGCTGGAGGGCGATGACCTCGGCGCCCGTGACGGCGTCGTCGCCCCACGCGACGCGCTCCACGAGCACCAGCACCTCGTCTGCGCAGTCGTTGCGCACGGGGATCGTTGCGCCGGGCGCGGCCGTGACGTCGGCGGTCGCCTCCGCCACGATCGGCACCGACACGGTCTCGACGTCGGTGGCACCGTCGTCGGCGACGGTTGCGGTGATGGCGCCGGGCCGCTCGAGGCAGCGCACGCGGTAGCGGCCCGGCTCGGGCGGCACGACGGTGGCGGTCTCGCCCGGCGCCAGCAGCCCCTGGTGCACGACGTGCGGTGTGGCCGCCGGGTTGCCGATGCAGTACTCGTCCGGATCGACCAGGCGCACGGTGGGGGCCGGCGCGAAGGTGAGCTCGACGTTGCGGGCCAGGTTGGCGGTGGTGTCGATGCCACAGGCGTCACAGTGGATGGCGGTCGGCACCTCGACGAGGTGATCGTCGGTCGCCTTGGCGATGCGGCACTGCGGGCACAGCACGTCCCAGCGGAACCGCAACAGGCCGAGGCGGGTCGCCACCAGCGCCGCCTCCAGCACGTCGCGCCTCGGGAGGCCCCAGCGGTCGGCCAGGGCGTAGGGCCGTCGGCGCGCCACGGCCACGTCATCGGCCCGCCGCAGGTGGTCGGCGAGTCGGTCGAGGAGGGCCGGGTCGACCGACGACCCGCCCGGCACGCCGGTCAACCCGGCGCGCGCGGCGGCGATGCGCTCGTCGGCGGTGCGCGCCAGCGTCGGTGTCGACCCGCTCGCCAGCTCGGGCGTGCCGGCGACGGCCAGCGCGTCGAACGTGCGGAACGCCTTGTCGAACCGGCGACGCAGGATCTGTCCGATCTGGATCGGGATCGACAGGCCGAGGGCGTTGCGGCGCGTCGCCCACACCTGATACGTGAGCGTCGTGCCACCATCGGGCCGCTCGTCGAGCTCGGCGAGGATGCGCAGGCGGCCGATCGGACCGGACGAGAAGTGCCGCGTCACGCCGAAGCGGCGCGGCTCGTCCCACACGAACGGGTCCTGGACGTAGTCGAGGGTCACGCCGTACTGGCGGACGCGCACCCGGACCCGACCGTCGCCGAGCAGCTCGCCGTCGGTGACCAGGTCGGCTGCGGGCACGCCGCTGTCGCGGTCGAACCGGTTCGTGTCCGCGACCAGCGGCCAGAGCTGCTCGGGCGAGGCCTGCAGCTCCCACACCCAACGCTCGTGGTACTCGTGGTCCGCCATCGGACGCCTAGTTTGTCCCGGATGACCAACGACGGCATTGCGTTCGACCTGCCTCCCGAGCTGGCGGCCCTCCAGGCCGAGGCGGAGGCCTTCGCCGACGACGCCATCGCGCGCTTCGGCCAGCACGACGACGCCTGGATCAACGGCTACGCACGCGAGGTGTCGCGCCAGCTGGGCGCCAAGGGCTGGATCGGCATGACGTGGCCCGTCGAGCACGGTGGTGGCGGGCGCAGCGCGCTGGAGCGCTTCGTCGTCACCGAGGTGCTCATCTCGCGGGGTGTGCCGATCGCGGCGTCCTGGTTCGCCGACCGCCAGATGGGCCCGACCCTGATCGCCTATGGGACGGACGAGCAGAAGCGCGCGTTCCTGCCCGGCATCTTGTCGGGTGAGACCGGCTGGTGCATCGGCATGAGCGAGCCCGACGCCGGCAGCGACCTGGCCGGGCTCGGCACCCGTGCCGTGCGCGACGGCGACGACTTCGTGCTCGACGGGCAGAAGATCTGGACGAGCTTCGGCGAGACCGCCGACTACTGCTACCTGATCTGTCGCACCTCGACCGACGGTCCCCGCCACGCCGGCATCTCCGAGCTGATCGTCCCGATGGCCACGCCCGGCATCGAGATCCGCCCCATCCAGGACATGACCGGGAACCGACACTTCTGCGAGGTGTTCTTCGACGGTGCCCGGGTGCCGGCCGCCAACCTGGTGGGGGAGGAGGGCAACTCGTTCCGCCAGACGATGCGCCAGCTCGAGCACGAGCGCGGCGGCATCGACCGCCTCGTGTCGAACCGGGCGCTGTACCTCGACGCACTGGGGCGGGCCGACACGGCCGATCCGCTCGTGCGCCAGGAGGTGGCGGCGCTCGAGACCGGCTACCGCATCGGCCGTCTGCTGGTGCTGCGCGAGGTGCTGGGCCAGGCGCCGAAGCAGTTCTCGGCAGCGACCAAGACCTTCTGCACCGAGCAAGAGCAGCGCGTCGCCGCGTTCGTCGCCCGCACCCTCGGTCCCGAGGCCGCGCTCGCCGGCCGGGCCGCCCGGGGCGTCTGCTACGCCCCGGCGTACACGATCATGGGCGGCACGTCGGAGATCCTGCGGAACATCCTGGGTGAGCGCACGTTGGGGTTGCCCCGCGAGCCGGCACCGTCTGCTTGACTGCAACGTCATGTGCTTCTCGGCCACCGCCAGCTTCGCCGGGGCTGCCGTCGTCGGCGGGATCGGCGCGGCGACGCTGACCCAGATGCGAGGAAGGCGCGAGCTGGTGCTCGGAGCGCTGCCGATGGGCTTCGCCGTGCACCAGTTCCTCGAGGGCGTGACCTGGATGCGCCTCGGTTCGGGCACCACGGCGATGCTCGACGACTGGTCGGTGCGCCTGTGGGTGATCTACGCCTGGTCGTTGTTGCCCTTGTGGCTGCCCTTGGGGGTCCGGCTGATCGAACCCGATCCCCGCCGGCGTCGGGTGCTCGATGCCCTCGTCGTCGTCGGCGTGCTGGATCTGCTCTACATGGCATCGGGCGCGCTGGCGCCGGAGATCACGGTCTCGGTCGTGGACCACAACCTCGACTACGTGCTGCCCTACGCCGCCAACCCCATCCTGCTGGCGATCCCGTACATCCTGACCACGTGCCTGGCGCCGCTGCTGTCGTCGTTCCGCTGGGTGCGAGCGTTCGGCGCGGCGAACGTCGTCGCCCTCAGCGTCGCCACCTGGATGCAGTCCAAGGACTTCAGCTC
>JAGQTE010000329.1 GCA_020439175.1 Acidimicrobiales bacterium
CGAGCACCCTCGTCGGTGACGGGCGTTGCCGGCGAGCGACGCACCCGGCCGGCACGCCCGGCTCAGCCGAGGCGCAGCGTGACGTTGCCGTGGTCGTCGATCGGCCAGGCCGGGTTGTGCGCCACCTCCCACACGTGCCCGTCCGGGGCGGCGAACACGCCCGAGTAGCCGCCCCACGGCGTCGGCGCGCCCGGCCGCCGAACCGTGCCGCCGGCTGCAGTCGCCTCGGCCAGCACGGCGTCGACGTCGGCCGCCGCCCGCACGTTGTGCGCCAGCGTGATGCCGCCCCATGCCGCGCCGGTGTCGTCGGCCACCGAGTCCTCGGCGAGCAGGTCACGGCCCCACAACGCCACCACCAATCCGCCGACCTGGAAGAACACGACCTCGCCGTCGGGCGACTGGCCCGTCCAGCCGAGGGCCTCGTAGAAGGCTCGGGCTCGGCCGACATCGGCGACGCCCAGCGTGATGAGCGAGATCCGGGGTTGCATGGCGTGCTCCTACCCCTCAGCCGCGTCGGTGTGCAGGTCGCGCACGACCGAGGCGAAGTGCTCGGGGTCGGGTGCTCGGTTGTTGACCAGGCTGACGCGGTCCGAGACGCCGCCGAGACGGGCGCGGATCGCCGGTGCGATCGCCGACGGCTCGCCGCACACCGCCACGCGCTCGACCAGGTCGTCGTCGACGAGCGACGCCATGTCGTCCCAACGTCCATCGCGCGCCAGCGCCTTGAGCTCGGGGTGCAGGTCGCCGTACCCCTCCAGCTCGAGCACCGGGACGTACGCCGGCGTCGACCCGTAGAAGGCGAGCTGGCGCCGCACCGCCTCGTACGACCGCCGGTACTGCTCGTCGTCGCGTCCGGTCACCACGATCGTGACGCACACGAGCTCGACGTCTGCCGGGTCGCGCCCGGCGCGCGCGGCGCCGCGGGCGATGGCGGGCACGGTCAGCTCCTGCAACGAACGGCGCGTGTTGAGGGGATGCACGAGGAACCCGTCGGCGACCTCGCCCGCGACCTCGGTCATGCGCGGCCCGACACCGGCGGTGAGGATCGGCGGGCGGCCGAACGGGTTCGGTCCGGGGTCGAAGGCCGGGATCATGCGAGTGTGCGTGTAGAACTCGCCACGCACATCCAGCGGCGTGCCGTGCTCCCAGCAGTCCCAGATGGCGCGGATCGCCAGCACCAGCTCCCGCATCCGCGCCGCCGGTTGCGACCACGGCATCCCGAACCGCTCGACGACGTGCGGCCGCACCTGCGTCCCGAGCCCCAGGGCGAAGCGCCCGCCGGTGACGGTCTGGAGGTCCCACGCCGTGTTGGCGAGGGTCATCGGGGTGCGGGCGAAGGCGATGGCGATCGCCGTCCCCAGCTCGAGGCGCGTGGTGTGCTCCCCGGCGACGGCGAGCGGCACGAACGGGTCGTGCTTGGCCTCGAACGAGAACGCCCGGTCGTACCCGATCGCCTCCAGCTCCGGGTAGATCGTGCGCACCGCCCGCAGGTCCTCGGTGGGGACCGTCATCGAGACGTGCACGGCGCGGCTCAGCCGTCGGTCAGCACGTGGGCGACGAGCTTGCCCTCGACCGCATAGATACGGTTGCCGGTGTACGCCCACGAACGCCCGTCGGTGGGGTCGACGATCTTGAACGTGAAGTGGGTGACGTGCTTCGAGACGTGCACCTCGACGGCGGACCGGTCCCACGTCGC
>JAGQTE010000330.1 GCA_020439175.1 Acidimicrobiales bacterium
CGGCTACCCGCAACCGTCACCGCCCCCGCAGCAGGGGGGCAACGCCTTCTAGCCGGTGAAGGCCGGCGTCACCACTGCCGCGGCCGCGGTCGTGGTGGTCGGTGCGGCGGTCGTGGTGGTGCTCGGCGGGCACTCCGGCAGCGTGGTCGAGATGGAGAAGGCACCCGACTCGCCGTCGTTGCCGCCGGCGAGGAACACGACCACGGCTTGGCCCGCGGTGACGTCCAACCCGGCGACCTCGCCGTAGTAGGGGCCGACGTTCGGATCGGCACCGGGCACGACGAACAGCACGTCGAGGGCCTCGGCGGTGATGTCGGCGGTGGCGATCTCGGCGCTGCCGAGGTCGGTGAACAGGGTCGCCAGGTTGGCGGTCATCGCCGGGCCCGTGGCCACGTCGGTCGTGTTGGCCAGCGAGACGTCGCCCGCCTGGAAGGCCGAGAACCGCGCCTCGCCCGGCTGGACGCACGCCGTGTCGTTCACGAAGCTGGTCAGGCCCTGGGTCTCGCCCCAGAAGCCGACGACGGTGACGTCCTCGGCGGCGCCGACCGGCGTGTCGAGTTGCTGGAACGGCGCTGCGGCGCAGTCGGCGACCGCCCCCTGGAAGACCTCGACGTTGCGGGTGCCGGCGTCCACGTCGATGCTGATCACCTCGCCGACGACCACATCGCTGTCGATGACGACGTCGTCGACGCACAGGGTCAGCGGGAACGGCTCCGTCGGGAAGTCGTAGGTCATGGCGTGCACGAAGTTCAGCTGGGCGCCCTGTGCCTGCGCGGCGGGCGCGGCGATGGCGAGCAGCGGCGTGGTGGCCAGGGCACCGGCGGCGATGGCGACGACCTTGCGCATGGGGATCCTCCTGAGGGGGCGCCTCGGCCGATCGAGCCGGGGCGAGCACGGGGATCGTAGCCGGTCGGTCAGGTGCCGATGAGCTGGCGAAGTCTCGCGTGGTGCATGACCAGCTCGTCGGGGTCGTCGACAGGCTCGACCTCGCCGAAGTGCTGCTGGCGGTCCCGCACCCGCACCATCACGACACCGTGGCGGTAGGCGGCGTACACCTCGAACCACGCCAGGTCGACCGGTTCGACGCCGCTGCGCTCGGCGTAGCGCGCCGCCAGGTCCTCGAGGCGCAGCATGTCCGGCAGGCCGGGCAGCTCGAGGACGGTGGTGACGTCCTGGAAGAACGTGTGCAGGAACGCCATCCAGCCCAGGTCGACCTCGCGCGGCGCGATGCCGGCCATCTCCCAGTCGAGGACGGCGACGGGCGACCAGTCGTCGCCGTACATGACGTTGCCGATGCGGGCGTCGCCCCACGACACGACCGGCTCGCGCTCGTCGGCCGCCGTCGGCCAGTTGGCCTCGAGCCAGGCCAGGGCGTCGTCGAGGACGGGGATGGAGCGTCCCTCGCGCACCCAGTCGTCGTAGGCGCGCCAGTGGTTGACGTGCCGGCGCAACGCCGTGTCGCCGGGCTGGTCGTACTCCAGGAAGGCCGTGGCCTCACCGACCGGGACCCGGTGGATCTCGGCCAGGGCGTCGACGGTCGTGTCCTGCATCCGCTGGCGCTCGGCGTCGGACAGCTCGAGCACGAAGCCCTCCATCGTGTAGGGCAGCACGTCGGGCGGCACGACGCCGTCCACGCGGTCCATGACGAAGAAGGCGCCGCCCAGGACGGCGGGGTCGGTCTCGACCCAGCGCACGGTCGGCACCGGGGCATCGGTGTGCTCGGCGACCAGGCCGATGACGCGGTGCTGCAGGCCGAGGTCGTAGGTGGGGAAGACCGGCACCGCCTCGGCCGCCGGTTCCAGGCGGGTGACGAAGCTGCCGCCGGCGCGGCCGTCGGGTGCGTCGGCGTCGTCCCAGGTGGCGTCGAAGAGCAGCGTCTCGGACGACATGCCGCTCGAGGGCACGACGAGCTCCGACACGTGGGCGCCGGGCTGATGGGCATCGAGCCAGTCCTCGAGCCGGGCACGGACCTCGGCGTGGTCCCGGGTGGTGCGGCGGATGTCCTCGGGCTTGACGTCGGGCTTCTGGGGGTCGCTCACAGCGCCCAGCCTCGCGCTCGGCATCACCGCGCCGCAGCTCGGCCCGCAGCCGGGTCCGATCCACGCCGCGCGCATCTCAAGCGGTCCCCCCACCGTTCTGGTAGTGAATCCGGTAGGCAAACCGACCGGCTGCACCACCCGAACGAGGGGTTCGGTGGTTGGGGGGGGCTGGGCGACGGAGGGGCATCGCTGATGAGGGCGCAGATCGGACTCGACGAGCTGGGCATCGATCCCGGCGTGGCCGGGTTCTTCACCCGGCCGGACTACGCCGACGTGCTCGCCCGGTTGCGGGCCGAGGCGCCGGTGTTCGCCTACACCCCTGGATCGTGGACGGTGGCTCGCTACGACGACGTGCGCGCCGTGAGCCGTGACCCCGAGACCTTCTGCTCCGGCCAGGGCGTGCTGATGCTCGACCCGGTGCGGGACGGCGCCACGCTGCCCGGGTCGATCCTGCACATGGACCCGCCGGTGCACGCCGAGTGGCGCAAGGTGGCGTCGCGCTGGTTCACGCCACGCGCCGTCGCCCAGCTGTCCGAGCGTGTGCACGCCCGCACCGTCGAGGTGCTCGACCGGGTCGAACCCGGCAGCGAGGTCGATTTCGTCGACGCCGTGGCCGCACCGATCCCGGTGCTGGTCATCGCCGAGCTGCTCGGCGTGGGCGACGCCGACGAGCAGGACTTCCGGCGGTGGTCGGACGCCTGCATCGAAGGTGCCGAGGACGACACCGACCACGAGGCCGAAGGTCTCGAGAAGATGGCGGCCGTCGGCGAGCTGATGGCCTTCCTCGGCGAGCACGTGTCGGCTCGGCGGGCGGAGCCGGGCGACGACCTGCTCAGCCTGCTGGTCACCGCCGAGGTCGAGGGCCGCGCCCTCACCGACGACGAGGTCGTCATGTACTGCCTGTCGATCCTCGTGGCAGGGAACGAGACGACGCGCCACCTGCTGTCGGGCGCGGCCGCTGCCCTGTACGAGCATCCGGACCAGCGTGCCCTGCTCCGCCGCGATGCCGACGCCATGGACGGTGCCGTCGAGGAGTGCCTGCGCTGGGTGACGCCGATCCAGCTGTTCTGCCGCACCGCCACCACCGATGCCCGCATCGGCGACGTCGACATCCCCGCCGGCGACCGGGTGGTGCTGCTCTATGCCTCGGCCAACCGGGACGAGGCCGCGTTCGGCGACGACGCCGACCGCTTCGATGTGACCCGTCCGCCCAACCCGGCCCACCTGGCCTTCGGCTTCGGCGAGCACCTGTGCCTCGGCGCCAGCCTCGCCCGCCTCGAAGGGCGCATCGTCCTGCGCCAGCTGCTCGACCGGTTCGGCGCCTACGAGGTCACCGGTGAGCCGACCTGGGGTCGCTCGACGTTGGTGCGGGGGATGGCGTCCCTGCCGGTGCTGCTCGGCTGACGCACCTGGCGTGGCCACACCGGATTGCTGATCGACCGATCAACAACGGTGCCGGAGCCGCTAGCGTGACCGCTCGACGCAGGGGGGTGTCATGCGCATCGCGATCATCGGCGCCGGCATGGCCGGCATCTTGTCGGGCATCCAGCTCGACGCCGCCGGCCTGGACGACTGGACGATCTACGAGAAGGCCGACCGCGTCGGCGGGACGTGGCGCGAGAACACGTATCCCGGCGTCGCCTGCGACGTCCCCTCACACCTGTACAGCTACTCGTTCGCCCTCAACCCGACGTGGAGCCACCTGTTCTCGCCGGGAGACGAGATCCAGGCCTACTTCGAACGGGTGGCCACCGACCACGACATCGTCCGGCGGGTGCGCTTCGGCGACGAGGTCACGGCACTGCGCTGGACCGACGAAGGACGCTGGCACCTGACCACGGCCTCCGGCCACACCGACGAGGCCGACGTCGTCATCGGCGCCACCGGCGTGCTGCACCACCCGCGCTACCCGGACATCGCCGGGCTGGACACCTTCGCCGGCGCCTGCTTCCACACCGCCCGCTGGGATCACGACGTGCCGCTGGCCGGGGCGCGGGTCGGCATCATCGGTACGGGTTCGACGGCGGTGCAGATCGTGGGGGCGATCGTGGACGAGGTCGGGCACCTCGACCTGTTCCAGCGCACGCCGCAGTGGATCCTGCCCCAGCAGAACCCGGCCTACGAGCCGTCCGCCCAAGCGGCGTTCGCCGAGCACCCCGAGACGATGGCCGACCTGCACGCCACGCTGTCGCAGCTGTTCTCCGACGGGTTCGCCAACGCCGTCGTGAACGCCGACTCCCCGCAGATCCGCGGCATCGAGGCGGCGTGCCTGGACAACCTCGAGTCCAACGTCGCCGACCCGGACCTGCGCGAGCGCCTGCGGCCCGGCTACCGCGCCGCCTGCAAACGGCTGGTGGTGTCGGAGAACTTCTACGACGCGATCCAGCAGCCGAACGCCTCGCTGGTGACGGAGGCGATCGAGCGGGTCGAGCCGGGTGGGGTGCGCACCGTCGACGGCGTGCTGCACGAGCTCGACGTGCTGGTGCTGGCGACCGGCTTCCAGGTCGACGCCTTCCTCCGGCCCATGGACGTGGCCGGGGTCGGCGGGCGGCGCCTCGACGAGGCGTGGAACCCTCGCCCCAACGCCTACTTGTCCATCTCGGTGCCGGACTTCCCCAACCTGTTCCTGCTCAACGGTCCCAACGGTCCGGTCGGCAACTTCTCGCTGATCGAGGTCGCCGAGCTGCAGTTCGCCTACATCGCGCAGCTCATCGACCAGGTGCGCTCCGGTGCGTGTCGGGGCATCGCCGCCCGCCGCGACGCCATGGAGGACCACGAGGCGGCTCGCGTCGAGGCGGCCAAGTCGACCGTCTGGGTGACGGGCTGCACCAGCTGGTACCTCGACGACCGCGGCATCCCGGCGGTGTGGCCGTGGACGTTCGACCGGTTCCGTGAGGAGATGGCCGCTCCCAAGCTCGACCACTACGAGCGCATCACCTGACGGCGGTCAGGGCGCGGAGGCGACCAGCGACCGGATGTAGTTGACGCGGTTCTCGACGTCGGCGACGGCGGCGACGTTGCCGACCGGGATCTGGGTGGCGTGGTAGAAGCCGTCGGCCTGGACCGCCACCTGCATCACGCCCGTGGTGCGCTCCTCCTTGACCAGCAGGAACAGCAGGCCGAGCAGGCACAGCACGGCGAACAGGATCGCCATGACGATCGCCCACGTCGGGATGCCCGAGGTGGTGGTCGTCATGTTGGAGACCATCCAGGTCGTGTTGCGCAGCGGGATCGACCCGGCCGGCGTGTGGACCTCGGTTCCGGTCACGGCGATGTCGCCCACCGTGCACAGCACCGGCGCGCCGCCGGCGTTGGCGCCGGGCATCGGTGCTGTCGGCATGGCGGGTGACGGTGACGGTGCCGGCGGGGGAGCGGGAGCAGCGCCCAACAGGGGCGGAGACTGCGGCTGGGCCGGAGCTGCTGTGCCGGCGGTCTGGCCGAACTGCTCGGGTGGGTACCAGCGGCCGTCGCTGGCCTGCCACCAGGCGGGACCTTCGGGGACGTCGCTCATCGTCACCCTCCTCGGCGGTGCGTGCGTCGCCCGGCCACGGTACTGCGGTCGTGCCGGGTGTCGGGCAGACTGACCCGGCCCCGCCACGTCCACCCGAGAGGCACCCATGCAGATCACCGCCGCCGTGCTGCGCACCCCCGACGGTCCGTACTCGATCGAGCAGGTCGAGCTGGCAGCGCCCCGCGCCGACGAGGTGCTGGTGCGCATCGTCGGCACCGGCATGTGCCACACCGACGTGCTGCCCCGCGGGGAGGTCACGTTGTCGCCGCCGCCGATCATCACCGGCCACGAGGGCGCCGGTGTCGTCGAGGCGGTCGGCGACGAGGTGACGGGCATCGCCGTCGGCGACCACGTCGTGCTGTCGTTCGAGTCGTGCGGTGCGTGCGCCATGTGCGCCGCCGGTCGCCCGGCCAGCTGCGAGACGTTCCTGATGCGCAACCTGTTGGGGCGCAACGTCGACTTCACCACCGGCGTGACCGACGCCGACGGCAACGAGGTGGCGTCTCGCTGGTTCGGCCAGTCCTCGTTCGCCACCTACGCCATCGCCACGGCACGCAACACCGTCGTGGTCGACAAGGCCCTCCCCCTGGAGACGCTCGGGCCGCTCGGCTGCGGCATCCTCACCGGCGCCGGCACGGTGCTGGTGGCGCTCGACGTGCAGCCGGGCGCCAGCGTCGCCGTCTTCGGCACGGGCGCCGTCGGCCTGGCCGCCGTCATGGCCGCCGTCGTCGCCGGCGCCGAGACCATCGTCGC